>JANTHA010000007.1 GCA_024762625.1 Thiotrichaceae bacterium | reverse complement strand
GTCTGGTTGGTAAGTGTTTTATCTTCAGGGCGCATGGGCTTATGAGTGGTTGGGACCATTCATTTAAAATTGGGGTTATGGGCGCAAGTTTGAATAGCTTGATTTGTTGTTTAAACAAAGAAACAATTTAAACAAAAAGAGTAACCGCGATGGTTCTTGTCGCCGGTTTCTCGCCAATACCTTATTAAAATTTTCACAATCAGAGCTAGGCTTTTTATCCAGGCATTCCTTCCTTTAGTAAATACTTCGGTATTTGGCAGAGGATGCGATTTTCTGGCGGCAAGATTAATCGCAAAGACGGAGCCATGCATGGAAGCTTCTCAAAAAATCGAGTAGCTGGTCTGGTGGGTTATTGCATTGCTGATTCTGGCTTGTGGATTTTTTACAATTAATACAAATGGAATCGAAGGTATTTTGTTATGGATAAAAGAATCAGATTAATATTATTGGCCACCATATCGTCAGTGGCGATGCTTACTTCAGCTTGTACATCATTCAGGGGATCAAGTCAGGGCGCTTATGGTTCCGATGAGTATGGCTCCGGCTCTTCTCAAATGAGTAGAACTGGACAGGTCTCAGGCTCCTCCAGCCAGGTGGACAGTAGCGGCAGACGAGGTTTTTTCAGCCAGCAACGCGCGCCAGCAACCTGTAAACCCTGTGGATCTACATCTACCGCACCCGCACAGAACACCTATACCTATAAACCTGCGCCTAAACCAAAGCCCAAGACAGTCTATAAGCCGCCCGCGCCTCAGGCTGGACAGCATAGTCAGCAATGGTATATTGATCGCTGGAATCGGCAGCAACAGCAACAGAGAACACAGGCTAAACCAGTGGTGAGGTCGAATACTTCAACAACCTATACGGGTTATGGAAACGGCGGTTATGATGCGGGAACAAGCAATACAGGCACCTATTATGATTACAGTTCCGCCAGTGGCGCGAACACTACGGCTCCCAGCAGTACGTCTACCAGCAACAAGAGTATCTACACAGGTAGTTACCAGCAAAAGACATATCAACCCTATAAGCCAAAGACCTATACGGGAGGCAGCTCGGCAACAACGACTTATGCCGGTGCCAGCACAACGGGCGCTTCTGGCGCCTCGGGCGGAACATATATAGTCAAGAAAGGCGATACTGTTTTTGAAATCATGCGTCAGACAGGCGTTTACTGGAAAGATATTATCCGTATTAACAATTTGCAGCCGCCTTATAATATTTCTCCGGGTCAGGTTATTCGTTTGAAATGAGTTGCTGACTCAATAAAAAAGCCCTCAAAAGAGGGCTTTTTTAGTTCTGTTACTGCCTATTTGCGACTGACTTGGGTATGTTTTTTTGCATCAGCGACAGGCGTGATGTAAGCATAAAGGTCATCATAGCTTATCATGCCTATATGTTTGTCAACCAGTTTGCCTTCAGGCGAAATGATAAAGGTGGTGGGTATGGCGTCTATTATTCCAAACCCAAGCATAGTGCTTTCCTGAGCGGGTATCAGGGAATAACTCAACTTGAACTCTTTTTTGAATTTCGTTAATTGCTCAATGGAATCGCCGCCAGCGTCCATGCCTAAGATTACCGCCCTGTTTTTATTATCGCGTGCAAACATGTCCAGATCAGTTACTTCAACGCGACAAGGCGGGCAGTATATGGCCCAGTAATTGACTATCAGCCATTTTCCCCGGTAGCTGTTTATATCTTGCTTGTTTCCTTGCATGTCCATAAATGAAAAATCCGGCGCGAACGGCGTCTGATCATTTTTTATGGTGGGTTTTTGTGGTGTATTTTGTTGCGCCCTGTCATTTTGCGCTGAAACAGCAATCTCCGATAAAATACTGGCGTTGCTCTCCGCAAAGGAATATTCAGGAATGGCAAGCTGAAAGGCAAAGTAGGAAGCCGCTAGAAGTGTTGCTTTATTCATATAAAAGCGCCAGTTAAAAATAGGGTTTCTGATGCTTACCCAAAATTGAATTGATTACAAGTATTTCATTCGTTCCAGGCAAATTCTATATGCAGTTGCCAGTTAAACAAGCGATAATTCTAGCGCTGATAGCATACGTAGGAACAGCTAGGAACAAATAGCACAGTAGAAATAATTTGTGTTTAATTATGAGTGGACTACACTGTGTATTTTCTCAAATAGAAGGAGAGAAGGAGCGAAAATGTCAAAATCAGCTACTATTTATCATAATCCTCGCTGTTCTAAATCAAGAGCGACGCTTGAATTGTTAAATGAGAAGGGGGTGGACACAACGGTTGTTAAATATTTGGAAACGCCGCCGGACAGAGAAACGCTGGAAAAAATTCTGGATATGCTCGGAATGGAGCCGCGCGACCTGATGCGTAAGGGTGAAAAGGAATATAAGGAAAACAAGCTGGCCGATGAGAGCCTTAGTCGTGATGAATTGATTGATGCAATGCTAAAGTTTCCTCGCTTGATAGAACGCCCCATTGTGATTAAAGATGGCAAGGCCGCCATAGGTCGGCCAATAGAAAACGTAATCGAGATTTTATAGGTTCTTAAAAAAACGATATATGGACGCGACATGAAACAGGTACTGGTTCTTTATTATTCCCGACATGGGGCGACAGCTGAAATGGCGAGGTTGATTGCCAGAGGAGTGGAAAGCGTCAAAGGCGCCGAAGCGATGCTCCGTACAGTTCCAGAAGTCTCCGAAGTTTGTGAAGCAACAGAAGCGCTTGTTCCTGACAAGGGCGCGCCCTATGTGACTCTGGATGAATTGAAAGCGGCCGATGCGCTTGCACTGGGTAGTCCCACGCGGTTTGGCAATATGGCGGCTCCTCTAAAATATTTTCTGGAAAAAACCAGTGCTCAGTGGCTTTCAGGTTCGCTGGTTGGCAAGCCGGCGGGCGTGTTTACTTCCACTTCCAGCATGCATGGCGGACAGGAAGCCACACTGCTCAGTATGATAATTCCCTTGATGCATCATGGGATGCTCATATGCGGCCTGCCTTATACGGAATCCGAATTATTGACCACAAGTAGCGGCGGAACCCCTTATGGGCCTTCGCATGTTGCAGGAGCGGAAAGTAATTTGCCATTATCGGAAGAAGAAAAATCCTTGTGTATGGCTCTGGGAAGACGCCTTGCAGGGCTGGCGAGTGGTTCCTGAGCATAATGGATATTACTGTGTTCTGGCGGTTACTGGCCGCCACCGGAATTTTAGGCTTGTTGGCGTTGATTGTGCTATGGAATGGCTGGTTAACACCTGTTCAGCACTTTCCACGCTCGATTGAAATTGCCGTCATGAGTTTGCCGTTACTGCTGTTTGTTCGGGGCGTGTTGTATGGCAGGCGTGATACATTTATTGCAGCGACCTTGTTGTCATTCCCCTATGGATTAATCGGAATCTGGTATGTTTTTTCACCTCGGGAATCAATTTATGGCTACTTGATGCTGGCGTTTAGCCTATGTCTTTTTTTTGGAAGTTTATTGAATGTCTGGGTGCTTGATAAAAGAGGGTAGATTGAGCGTATTAAGAAAAATACTTCAGTAACTGATGAAAAAGAATAGCATCCTTGCTATATGATTTTTAGGGGTGTGCTAGCGGGCACCAAACCCGGTTAGAATGGTGTAGATTGTTTTGTAAACGATTTTGATATCCATGGCGAAAGACAGATTATCAATATATTCCAGATCATATTTTAATTTAAGGATGGTGCCATTTTCATCATCCACGTAGCCTTGAACTGTTTGCGCAAGGCCAGTTATCCCAGGCGCTACAACATGACGTTTTGCATAGTATGGGATGGTCCGGTTGAATTTTTCTACAAATTTAACCTGCTCAGGACGCGGGCCGATAATGCTCATTTCGCCTTTCAAGACATTCCATAATTGTGGGATCTCGTCAATCCGCATTTTGCGAATGAATCGCCCAACCCGTGTGATTCTGCTATCGCCATTTGCGGCAAACTGGGAGCCGTTTTTTTCAGAGTCGGTTGTCATGCTGCGAAATTTGAGCATATTGAAGGGTTTGCCAAAGACGCCAACGCGTTGTTGCCAGAAAAAAACGGGGCCTCTTGATTCCATTTTTATGGCAATGGCAGTCACAATAAGTACTGGAATAGTAATCGGCAAGGTAGCGACGATAAGTAATAGATCCAGTAATCGTTTAAAAGGAAGATAAGCTGTTCTTGGAGGAACCGATTCAACATGCTTTTCGCCAAGTTCACTCTGAAGTATTAATTTAGGATTGCTCATTTTTTGCTCCATAATCATATTTGCCGTAACTAATTGATACATTCTTCTTTGTATCTCCGAGTTTTTTATTATTTATCAGCGGATTACTTTTTAACTTGATAAAAACAGCGTACTTGTTTGTGCATGTTTGAATCATTGCGTCGTTAAGGTAATGTTAAGTTAAGGAAATATGATTTTCGATCACCTTCATGATAAACGGTTCAAGTTTCCGGAAGAAGGCGTAAAAACTCTATTGTAATTTAAAATGGATAAATAGCTCAGGGCGATACATGAGCATTTCATGGGTGTTTGATGGGTTTCAGGTATTCAATAATGGTAATTTTCAATATCTGTTCAGTGCAATCTCTGTGTAGGGGTTGTTATTGCACTGGTTCAAGATATTAGAAGAAATTAATATTGATTTCCACAGTAAGTAGTAAAATTGTGCAATATTCGATCAGTATATTGAATTATCCCTATAGGTGAATATGGTAAACGCGCTGCTTATTTATTTATGGTAATAGGTTGTTGAGCTGGATGGGGTCGATTTAGCGTTTCTGTTGGCTGTTTTGTTTTTATGTTTGGCATTTGATTTGTTTTTTTGCCTTTTATTTTTTTTAAATTCATTTTCCGGCAGGTAATGTTCTTCCATTAGATTGAGACCAACTCTTTGATAGAGTGAGCGCAATTCCCGAACGGGTAATTCTTTAAACTGCCCCGCTCTGAGTGAGCGTTCCAGTGTGATATTTCCATAGCGAATACGGATCAGGCGGCTAACGGTTATATCTTGTGATTCCCAGAGCCGCCGCACTTCCCGGTTTCTTCCTTCATGAAGCACGACGTGATACCACTTATTCGCGCCTTCGCCGCCAGCAAACTTGATGCGCGTAAATTTTGCTTCACCGTCTTCCAGCATCACGCCGTTGCCGAGATTGGCAAGCGCCTCGTCGCTAACATCACCTAGCACCCGCACCGCATACTCGCGCTCTACTTCATAGGAAGGGTGCATGAGTCTGTTTGCGAGTTCGCCGTCGGTGGTAAAAAGCAACAAGCCATCAGTGTTGATATCAAGCCGACCAACCTGAATCCAGCGCCCACTGCTGAGTTTTGGCAGCTTTTCAAATACAGTCGTTCGGCCTTCAGGATCATGGCGGGTGCAGATTTCTCCGGCTTTTTTGTGATAGAGCAAAACGGCGGGCCGACTATTAAGTTTACTGGCAAGATTCAACACCTGTCCACGCATGATGATTTTGTCGTTTTCATCAACCGCCTGCCCAATGGTGGCAACCTGTCCGTTGACCATGATTTCTCCTGCTTTAACCAGGCGTTCTATTTCTCTTCGCGAACCATAACCGGCGCGGGCGAGTATTTTCTGGATGCGTTCTGGCATAAAAATAAATCAATAAGTGCGTGAACTTACGCAGGTTAATTACAAGACAAAAAATGCTGTTTAATATCATACAGAATAGTAGTCAAATGGTATATCATCATCGACTAAAACTGTAAATCGACACAATCTAAATAGGAACACATCATGACAACTAAAAATTTAGCAGCGGTAAAAAATACAGCGGCACAATCCGTCAAGCAAGCGTCGCCAAAAAAAACTGGTCAGCAAGCTCAGCCAAACAAGACAAATAATAAGTCCGATGTTACTTTGACGAAACAACAAGCTGCTGAAAAGTTGAAGGCCTTGACAGACGCCAATAAAGTCATGAACTCCAAAACATTCACTTCCGCGAAGGAATTGTTGCGCATTACTCACGCCAATGGCGAGTATCCCTATGCCAAAAAAATGAAATCAAATGAATATGAAAAGGAAAAACGCTTATTGCAAATTGAATTGTTGAAAGTACAAAAGTGGCTGAAAGAAAATAATAAAAAAATCGTGACTATCTTTGAAGGCCGTGATGCGGCGGGCAAGGGTGGAACCATCAAGCGTTTCACCGAGCATCTGAATCCTCGTATTGCGCGGGTTGTTGCACTGGAGAAACCTACCGAACGGGAAATTGGCGAATGGTATTTTCAGCGATATGTGGATCATTTGCCAACGAAGGGAGAAATGATTCTTTTCGACCGTTCCTGGTATAACCGCGCTGGCGTTGAAATCGTAATGGGGTTTTGCACCAAGCATCAGCATCTTGAGTTTATGCGTCAGGCGCCGGTGTTTGAGCGTATGCTGGTTAATTCGGAAACCATCCTGTTTAAATACTGGTTTTCAGTTACTCGGCAAGAGCAGTTGCGTCGTTTTCATTCGCGTAAACATGATCCATTAAAACAGTGGAAGCTCAGTCCGGTAGATGTACAGTCGCTGGATAAATGGGATGATTACACGGCGGCTCGCGAGTCCATGTTCTTTAATACCGATACTGCAGATGCGCCCTGGACAGTGATCAAATCAGATGATAAGAAACGCGCGCGCCTTGCCTGTATGCGCCATTTTCTGCATAACCTGAATTATGATAATAAAGACACGTCGGTGGTTTATCTGCCGGATGAGTTAATTGCTGGCAGCGTCGCCAGAATGTACCCTGATGAAGCAGAGACATAATAACGCGATGATGGACAATACTGACATGATGAGTTTGGCTGAAACGGCTTTATGTCAGTATTTTCGTCATTATAGACAGAAAGTTCACCTAAAGTTTTTTAAGTAGTCATTTTGCACATTATTCATACCGGTGAGGAGCTTAATGGCAATCGACGCGACTGGCGTAACTTAAAACAGGTTTTCAATTATCTGAAAGTTTACCGGGGCAGAGCGTTATTTGCACTGTGCTGCCTGATTTTGTCCAAATGGGCGAATGTTGCAGTGCCTCTGGTCTTAAAAGAAATCATTGATAGTCTCGATGGCAAGGTAGTGCAAACTCTGGTATTACCGGTATCTCTGTTGTTGGCGTACGGCGCATTTCGCCTATTGAGCGCGCTGTTTAACGAATTGCGCGATACGGTGTTCGCCAGGGTGCGTTTTCATGCGATGCGTCAGCTTTCCAATCAGGTGTTGGCGCATCTACACCAATTATCCCTGCGTTTTCATTTAAGCCGTAAAACTGGCGCGATTAGTCGCGATCTGGAACGCGGCACCCGTTCGGTCGGCTCGTTGATGAACTTTATGGTGTTCAGTATCGTACCGATCATTGTTGAGTTTTCCCTGGTTGCGTTTATTCTGGCTAAAAACTATGACTGGGTTTTTGTGGCTACCACTTTTTCAACGGTAGCGGTGTATATAGTATTTACACTGTTAGTAACTGAATGGCGCATGGAACACCGTCATGCGATGAATCGTTATGATTCCGAGTCCAACACCCAGGCGTTTGATAGCTTGATCAATTACGAAACAGTGAAATACTTCAATAACGAGAAGCTGGAGCTAAGTCGTTATGATGAGCTGCTTGGCAAGTGGGAGGAGTCTGCGGTCAAAAGTCAGGCAACCATGTCGCTACTTAATTTTGGTCAGGCGTCAATTATCGCGATTGGCGTAACCATTATCATGTTTCTGGCGGCAAATGGCGTCGTGAAGGGCAGCATGACAATTGGCGATCTGGTCATGGTTAACGCCTTCATGCTGCAATTGTTTATTCCACTGAATATGCTGGGCATCATTTACCGTCAAATCAAATACACCCTGGCGGATATGGATCTGGTCTTTAAGTTGCTTAACAAAAAGCCGGAAATTGTTGATCCGCCGGGCGCTCAAGCACTCAAGGTTGCTAAAGGCGAAGTGATTTTTGAGCATGTCTGTTTTTCCTACCAGAAAGAAAGATTAATTCTCAAGGATGTTAATTTCACCATTCCGCCGGGCAAGACCGTGGCCGTGGTGGGCTTGAGCGGTAGCGGAAAATCTACTCTGGTGCGTTTATTATTCCGTTTTTATGATCTGGACGCCGGGCGTATCCTGATTGATGGTCAGGACATTCGTACGGTGACCCAGGATAGCCTGCGTAAAAATATCGGGATTGTACCGCAGGATACGGTGCTGTTTAATGAAACCATTTTTTACAATATACAGTATGGCAATCTGAATGCTTCTGAGAAAGAGGTTAAAAATGCGGCCAAAATGGCGCATATTTACGAGTTTATCGAGAGTTTGCCTGATGGCTGGAACACCATGGTCGGGGAACGCGGCCTGAAGCTATCAGGTGGTGAAAAACAGCGCGTTGCGATTGCGCGCACCATTTTGAAAAATCCTGCCATACTGGTTTTTGATGAGGCGACTTCCTCGCTTGATACAGCAACGGAACAGGCGATTCAGAAAACCTTGCAACAAATCTCCAGCCATACCACCACCTTGACAATTGCGCATCGTTTATCAACGGTTGTTGATGCAGACAAGATTATCGTGATGGAGTCGGGAAAAATAGTTGAGCGCGGCGCCCATGCTGAATTAATAAAAAGAAAAGGTAAATACTGGGCAATGTGGCAGTTACAACAGGATGGCTCAGATTAAATCCTTTAGGCTTATAGTCTAATCTGGTTGTGTGTTTAGCCGCGTTCCAAAATAGTGCGTTTTTTCTTGGTGCGCCTTTTTGGGGTGCATGAGAACAGTGGGTTTAAACGAGCCTTTTAGAATTATCATGACTGGAGTCCTCAATAACTACTTGTAGAACACAAAATAGTTATTGATTAGTGGTAATTTACTATTTGGCACGAATCCTGCTTTATTCTCTGCACCTATTACCATAACGACAGGAGTCAGAAAATATGTTTAAAAAACAATCATTCAAACGGTATTTCGCCTCTTTGATTGGCGCCGCCTTGTTAGGGTTTTTCAGCTTGGCGGCAGCTGCGGAAGATACTATAAAAGTAGGCGTATTACATTCTCTTTCAGGAACCATGGCAATCAGCGAAACAACACTGAAAGACACCATGTTAATGCTGATAGATGAACAAAACAAAAAAGGTGGCGTGCTCGGAAAGAAACTGAAGGCGGTGGTTGTAGATCCGGCTTCGGACTGGCCTTTGTTCGCGGAGAAGGCGCGTGAACTGCTGGCTAAAGATAAAGTGGCCGCCATCTTTGGTTGCTGGACCTCGGTGTCAAGAAAATCAGTGTTGCCTGTGGTTGAAGAGTTAAACGGGTTGTTATTTTATCCGGTACAGTATGAAGGCGAAGAGTCATCAAAAAATGTGTTCTACACTGGCGCCGCGCCAAATCAGCAGGCCATTCCGGCGGTGGATTATTTAATGAATGAGCTGAAAGTTAAACGCTGGGTGCTGGCTGGAACGGATTATGTTTATCCTAGAACTACCAATAAAATCCTTGAAGCTTATTTGAAAGCCAAGGGGGTAGACGAAAAAGATATCATGATTAATTACACGCCGTTTGGTCATTCTGACTGGCAATCAATTGTCTCTGACATCAAAAAATTCGGTTCTGCCGGTAAGAAAACAGCGGTTGTTTCCACGATTAACGGTGATGCAAACGTGCCTTTCTATAAAGAACTTGGCAATCAAGGGATTTCTGCGGAAGATATTCCGGTAGTCGCTTTCTCCGTAGGCGAAGAAGAGTTGTCTGGTATTGATACCAAGCCTCTGGTGGGACACCTTGCCGCATGGAACTATTTCATGAGTGTTGACACGCCAGAAAATAAAGAATTTATCAAAAAATGGCATAAGTTTATAAAAGATGACAAGCGTGTTACAAATGATCCCATGGAAGCTCATATGATTGGTTTTAATTTATGGGTAAAGGCCGTTGAGAAAGCCGGATCAACAGATCCCGACAAGGTGCAAAAAGCCATCATTGGTTTAAAAACGCCTAATTTGACGGGAGGCACCGCTGAAATGTTGCCAAATCATCACATCACAAAACCGGTATTGATTGGTGAAATCCAGGAAGATGGTCAGTTTGAAACCGTATGGCAGACAGAGAAAGAAGTTCCTGGCGATGCCTGGTCTGATTTCCTTCCTTCTTCCAAAGTGGTGGTTGCGGACTGGACAGGTAAGAAAACTGGCGGCAAACCCTGCGGAAATTACAATACTGTAACAAAAAAATGTTCTGGCCAGAACTTCAAATGATTCTGGTTTAGTAATTTTTTAAGCTAATATCCGGCGGAATGGTAATTCCCAAAAGTCTTCTGAGACTGCCATTCTGCCGGAACCATTCATGACATGCTTGATATCATTAACATGATATGAAATAAGCAAACATCAAGATTATCATCCTAAGGCTAGTTGGTTATTTATGTGTTTACCGCATTCAGCAATAGGCAGTTTGTTAAATAAACGACTGTTAGTCCCAATTTTCATTTTAACGCTTCTACTGTTGTGGAGCATGATGATAACAAGCTCAGTATTTGCAGAAGAAACTCCCTCTGGAAATCGTGTTCCTTCCGTTGTGACTAAATCAGTCAGTGACAATGAACAATCTTTGGAAGAAACGTCCCTGCATCCAAAATTATCTTTATTGGAAAAAGCTGAGATATTGTTAAAGGAAAAATCTTTTAAAAAGAAAAAGCAAGCGGTTGAATTATTAATTGAGGCGGGTGATAAAGCGGGTAATAATAGTTCTGATTCTATCGCTAGAAAATGGCTGGAGAATTTGTTGAGTGGGCATCTTTATCAACACAGAAAAGACAAAACGCTTGTTTTTGTGGTTGATGGAAAAATCAGCAATGCAATCAGTAATGCGTTGATCGAAAACGCACAAAAGAAAGACTTTAAAAAAATTACGACAAACAATGCGCTAAGAAAACAATTACGTTCAGCTATTGCCAGATTGGATTTATCCAGTCCCGATGCAGAGACAAGACTTCATGCGGTTAACAATATGCTGGATGATATTACACCAGAAAATGCCGCGCTATTTAAAAATCTGGCGAATCAGGAAAAGAATAAGAATGTAAAAAAAGCGATGCAACTAGGTATTGCCTTGGCGGCGCTTAATCAGGGTAGCAAAGAAGATAAAATCAAGGCGATTAAAGAAGTTGCTGGAAGCTTGCATCCA
This sequence comes from Thiotrichaceae bacterium, assembly GCA_024762625.1. GTDB lineage: Bacteria > Pseudomonadota > Gammaproteobacteria > Thiotrichales > Thiotrichaceae > Cocleimonas. The sequence goes on along the minus strand of JANTHA010000007.1, from coordinate 8,591 downwards.
TCGGTTCGTAATCGGCTGGCGCTTCTGGCGGATAACGAGGACAAGGCGATAGCCAATGCAGCTGGCAGCGCGCTCCAAAAAATTGAAAGCAGAATCAAGATGTTTGGTCATGCAGAAACACTGTTTTTTGGAATTAGCCTTGGTTCTGTGCTGGTATTGGCGGCGATTGGTTTGGCAATTACCTTTGGCGTAATGGGCGTGATCAATATGGCGCATGGTGAATTAATTATGCTAGGCGCATACACGACTTATCTGGTTCAGCAATTGATGCCCAATGCGATTGATTATTCTCTGTTTGTGGCGATTCCTGCGGCATTTATGGTGTCAGGCCTGATGGGCGTTTTAATTGAGCGCACCGTGATAAGGCATCTGTATGGCAGGCCCCTGGAAACTTTGCTTGCCACTTTTGGAATCAGTCTTATTTTACAACAATTGGTTCGCACCGGTGTGTCTCCACAAAATGTGCCTGTGTCAAATCCCTCCTGGATGTCTGGATCGCTGGAAATTAACAGTGTTCTGTCCTTAACCCTGAATCGTATGTATATCGTCCTGTTTTGTTTGATGGTGTTTTTTGCCCTTTATTTTTTGCTACGCAAAAGTGCGCTTGGTTTGCAAGTAAGAGCAGTCTCCCAGAATCGGCAAATGGCGCGCGCCATGGGTGTGCGTTCAGCACGCGTTGATGCCATGACCTTTGGTCTTGGTTCGGGTGTTGCGGGTGTTGCGGGTGTTGCTCTAAGCCAGCTGACCAATGTTGGCCCAAATCTGGGGCAAAATTATATTATTGATTCATTTATGGTGGTTGTTTTTGGCGGAGTGGGTAATTTATGGGGCACCTTGATTGCGGGTTTGTCGCTCGGCGTCATCAATAAAGTCATGGAACCCTGGGCAGGAGCGGTACTCGCTAAAATATTGGTGCTGGTATTTATTATTCTATTTATTCAAAAACGTCCACGCGGGCTGTTCCCACAAAAGGGACGAGCCGCGGGGGATTAATCATGATTTTATTCCGATTCTTTTCAAACCTACTGAAAGATGATCGTGGTGGCCAGGCCGTTCTACTGATTCTGTTTCTGATGACTATTCTTGTGCCGGTGCTGAATTTGTGGGTTCCAGCTGATCATCCGCTACACATGCCAACCTATCTTGTTACTTTAATGGGCAAGTATCTGACCTACGCGTTACTTGCAGTTTCTGTTGACCTGGTATGGGGATATCTCGGTATTCTAAGTCTGGGACATGGCGCTTTTTTTGCGCTTGGGGGTTATGCCATGGGAATGTATCTGATGCGCCAGATTGGCGACCGTGGCGTATACGGCAATCCTGATCTTCCCGATTTTATGGTGTTTTTGAACTGGAAAGAACTCCCCTGGTTCTGGCAAGGGTTTGATATGTCCTGGTTTGCTTTCATGATGGTAGCATTGGCGCCAGGACTGCTGGCCTTTGTGTTTGGCTGGCTGGCGTTCCGCTCCCGGGTTACCGGCGTGTACTTGTCAATTATTACTCAGGCGTTAACTTATGCATTAATGCTTGCATTCTTCCGCAATGAAATGGGTTTTGGCGGAAATAATGGTCTTACCGATTTCAAGGAAATTCTGGGCTTTAATCTGCAAGCTGACAGCACCCGGATAGGTTTATTTATTGCTTCGGCAATTGCTTTGGCTGTCGGTTATCTGGCTTGTCGCTACATTGTGCTTTCCAAGCTCGGGCGTATCGTCGTTGCGATTCGGGATGAGGAAAGCCGCGCCCGGTTTTTAGGTTACAAAGTTGAACGTTACAAGGTCTGGATATTCACTTTTTCGGCTATTCTGGCTGGCATAGCCGGTGCGCTGTATGTGCCTCAGGTTGGCATAATTAATCCAGGGGAGTTTTCGCCGCTGAATTCGATTGAACTGGTGATCTGGGTGGCGATTGGAGGACGCGCCACGCTTTACGGCGCAGTTGTTGGCGCGATTCTGGTAAATTATGCAAAAACAGTATTTACCGGAGCGATGCCGGACTCCTGGTTGTTTGCTCTGGGCGCATTGTTTGTTCTGGTCACATTGTATCTTCCACAAGGACTGGCGGGTATCATGCGACACTTCAGAAAAGCGGAGGCGTCTTAATATGAGCATGCTGGATTCGATCCGCCAAACCATGCGTCGCGATGAAGTGTTCCCGTTCATGGCGCCCAAAGTTTCCGAGTTGCTTGATGTAAGTCACGGACCTATTCTGTATCTGGAGGATTTGAATGTCAGCTTTGATGGCTTCAAGGCTATTAATGATCTAAATTTGTATATTGATGCCGGTGAATTGCGTTGCATAATTGGTCCAAATGGAGCAGGTAAAACCACCATGATGGATATCATTACCGGGAAAACTCAGCCCGACAGCGGCCAAGCGTGGTTTGGGCAAACCATTGACTTATTGCGTATGACTGAGCCAGAAATAGCGACTGCGGGAATAGGAAGAAAATTCCAGAAACCGACCGTATTTGAATACCATAGCGTGTATGAAAATCTGGAGCTCGCGATGCACGGCGATAAAGGTGTTTGGCATAGCTTGATTGCACACATGAACGGTGAGCAACGAGCCTTGCTGGATGAAACACTGGAAACGATTGGGCTCAAAGAGCAGGCGCAACAGACGGCTGGCGCTTTATCTCACGGTCAGAAACAATGGCTGGAAATAGGTATGCTACTGGTACAAAACCCCCATTTATTACTGGTGGATGAACCTGTTGCTGGCATGACTCATCAGGAAATGGATCGAACCGGGGAACTGCTTACTTCATTGGCGGGAAAACATTCGGTTGTGGTAGTGGAGCATGATATGGACTTTGTGCGCTCAATTGCTAACAAGGTCACCGTTTTACATCAAGGGAGTGTTCTGGCTGAAGGCACCATGGATGAAGTACAAAACAATCAGCGTGTTATTGAAGTCTATCTTGGAGAATAATGTGCTACACATAAAAAAAATCAACCAGTATTACGGCGAAAGTCATACACTTTGGGATCTGGATTTAAACGTTGCGGCCGAAAAATGTACCTGCCTGATGGGACGCAATGGCGTCGGGAAAACGACTTTACTGCAATGCATTATGGGGTTGTTGCCTGTGCGTAATGGTGAAATTAATTTTCTGGGGCAGGATTTGGTAACATTCGATGCTGAACAGCGAGCCAGTATGGGAATTGGGTATGTTCCGCAAGGAAGACAAGTTTTCCCGTTGCTAACCGTCGAAGAAAACCTGATGATTGGGCTTCCTGCACGGAAAGATAAAAAACGTGAAATACCGTCGTTTATTTTTGAACTGTTCCCTGTGTTGCAAGAGATGATGGGGCGTCGAGGCGGAGACCTTTCCGGTGGGCAACAACAACAACTTGCAATTGGACGGGCATTGGTAATTGACCCCAAATTACTTATTCTGGATGAGCCAACTGAAGGTATTCAGCCTAATATTGTGCATGAAATCGGAGATATTATCCTCAAGCTAAATCATGATATAGGCCTAACGGTATTATTGGTTGAACAAAAACTGCCCTTTGCCAGACGCGTGGCCGACCAGTTTTGTATTCTAGATCGTGGTCATCATGTTGCCGATGGCGAAATTGCTGAATTAAATGATAAGCTTATTCAGCAATACCTCACCGTTTAATCAGAAAGTAAAATCAGGGAGAAAAGATCATGAAAAAACGTCTATCAAAAATTACGACTGCTTCATTTATTATTGCAAGCTTATTCGTCGCTAATTTAGCGCAAGCCCATCAGGTATTGTTTTATCACTCAACCATTCAGCAGCCGGTGCTACACTTGTTGTTCCATTCCTTGATATTGGTATTATTGGGAGTAGTTGTGTATTCAATCAGTCGCTGGTGGTTAAAGCGTAAGACAAAGCATGTATTATCAAATACTAAATCCAAATAGATAGTTAAAGTTGGCGATTTCAAATACAAAAAAAATTCAACCAGGCTGTTGCTATGATGAGCAAGGCTGGCTAGCGGAATTACAACTTGGATTTGAAAATCAATCAGAAAAAACCGTTATAGCTCAACGTAAACAACGTGGACCGTTGGGTATTCAGCGCCCTTTTTATCCTGAAGATGATGTTTGCCATGCTTATGTTCTACATCCGCCGGGCGGTGTAGTTGGCGGCGATCAACTCATCCTGAATTTAAGGGCTGCAAAAAACTCAAATGCTTTGCTAACAACGCCAGGAGCAACCAAGTATTATCGTTCAGGAGGCGCACAAGCCAGGCAACAACAACGTTTTTCTGTAGAAGGCGGTAGCCTTGAATGGCTGCCTCAGGAAAATATTTTTTTCCCTGGCGCACACTGTAGTTTGACAACAGACATCCAGCTGGATGACTCGGCTCAATATATCGGCTGGGAAATACAGTGTCTTGGACGTCCGGCGATAGGCGAAACGTTTGAATTTGGTCAACTGGAATTTAAAACCACAATACATCGAAATGACAAGCCGCTATTTATAGAGCGTTTTAAGGTGCAAGGCGCGGATGATTTGCAAGGAATGGCTGGTTTGCGTGGAATGCCTGTTTTTGCAACCATGATTGCGATACCGGATTATGAAGCAGCTTCTAGCGATGCCTTAATGGATGACTTGAAAGAAACCGTAAGAGCCAAATGTATTGATTCAAATACACATGCGGGCGCAACCATTTTGAATGGTGTTATGATCGTTAGGTATCTGGGTAACAGTACCGCAGAAGCGCATCATTTATTTCGCGCCATATGGGAAAAAGCCCGTCCACTGATTAATCAGCGAAAACCGGAAGTCCCCAGAATCTGGGCGACCTGAAAAGCGTTATTACTGGAATTTTGTTATGGAATTGACACCTCGGGAAAAAGACAAGTTATTGATATTCACTGCTGCATTGCTGGCTGAAAGACGTAAGGCGAAGGGTTTGAAGTTGAATTATCCTGAAGCGATTGCACTGATTAGTGCAGAGATTATGGAGGGTGCGCGTGAAGGCAAGACGGTTGCAGAATTGATGGATTATGGACGTACCTTGTTGACCCGCAACGATGTGATGGATGGTATTGCCGAAATGATTCCAGAAGTGCAAGTAGAGGCGACTTTTCCGGATGGCACAAAGCTGGTGACCGTTCACGACCCTATTATTTAACAAGTACTCATTAAAACCCGCTAATACAGGAGTAATAAACGATGATTCCCGGAGAAATTATCCAGGCAGAGGGAGAAATAGAACTCAATGCAGGTTGTGAAACCATGCGTGTGGTGGTGGCTAATACGGGGGACAGACCGATCCAGGTTGGTTCTCACTATCATTTTTTCGAAACTAATAATGCGTTGGATTTTGATCGAAAACAAACCAGAGGCTTTCGCTTGAATATTCCTGCCGGAACAGCCGTGCGTTTTGAACCGGGACAAACCCGTGAAGTAGGGCTGGTGGCTTATTCTGGAAAACGTGAGGTTTACGGTTTTCAGGGGAAAATCATGGGTAAACTTTAAACCTGAATCCGTGACTTCACTACGGCACAGTAAATAAGATATTGATTCATCACGAGTTTAAAAAATACCCGCTTAACCTAAGGGTGAAGCTAAGATTTTTTAAAATCTCGTGCTAAACCAATCTCTTATCCCCTGTTATCCGCATTGAAGTCACGGATTCAGGTAAACCTTATTCATAAATCAATGGTGGATTCTTAGGAGATCAATACAATGGCAAGCCAAATCACAACCATGAGCCGCAAAGCCTACGCCGAAATGTATGGGCCTACTACCGGAGACAGGATTCGACTGGGCGATACTGACTTGTTTATTCAGGTTGAGAAAGACCACACCATTTACGGCGATGAAGTCAAATTCGGTGGCGGCAAGGTGATCCGCGATGGCATGGGCCAATGCCAGCTCAATAGCGCAGATGTTGTGGATGTAGTCATTACCAATGCGCTGATTATGGATTACTGGGGCATTGTAAAGGCCGATATTGGCATCAAGAATGGCCGCATTTCCGGGATTGGCAAAGCTGGAAATCCGGATACCCAGCAAGGTGTGAATATCGTGGTTGGCCCCGGCACTGAAGCCATTGCCGGTGAAGGGCAAATTGTTACTGCTGGCGGTATTGATTCGCATATCCATTTTATTTGTCCGCAACAGGTCGAAGAGGCGCTGATGTCGGGAGTGACAACCATGCTGGGCGGCGGCACCGGACCCGCCACAGGAACCAATGCAACAACGTGCACCCCCGGCCCCTGGAATATACATCGTATGCTGGAAGCTGCTGATGACTTACCCATGAATCTCGGTTTTATGGGGAAAGGCAATGCCAGTTTGCCTGATCCGTTACGCGAGCAGGTCACGGCCGGCGCTATTGGCTTGAAACTGCATGAGGATTGGGGTACAACGCCGGCGGCAATTGATAATTGCCTGACAGTTGCGGACGAAATGGATGTCCAGGTTGCTATTCACACCGATACCCTTAATGAATCCGGTTTTGTAGAAAATACCTTGGCGGCAATGAAAGATCGCACTATCCATACCTACCATACGGAAGGCGCCGGTGGAGGTCATGCGCCTGATATCATCAAGGCTGCCGGTTTTGCCAACATATTGCCATCGTCAACCAATCCAACCCGGCCTTACACAATCAATACGATTGATGAGCATCTGGATATGCTAATGGTTTGTCATCATTTAAGTCCGGCCATTGCTGAAGATGTTGCATTTGCCGAATCACGCATTCGACGCGAAACCATCGCGGCCGAAGACATTCTGCATGATCTGGGCGCATTTTCCATGATTGCTTCCGATTCGCAAGCCATGGGGAGAGTGGGCGAGGTGATTATTCGAACCTGGCAAACCGCCCATAAAATGAAAGTCCAGCGCGGCAGTCTAGACTCTGATCCGTCAACACACGATAACTTTCGGGCTAAACGCTATATCGCCAAATACACGATTAATCCAGCGATTACGCATGGCATCGCACACGAAGTAGGTTCCGTAGAAGTGGGAAAAATGGCTGATCTGGTGTTATGGAAACCCGCTTTCTTCGCGACAAAGCCTGGTTTGATTATCAAGGGAGGGCTTATTGCAGCTGCACCAATGGGTGATCCGAATGCATCCATTCCTACTCCTCAACCAGTACATTATCGCCCCATGTTTGGCGCAATCGGCAAGGCCAAATTCTCCATCAGCATGATCTTCATGTCACAGGCAGGATTTGATGCAGGCGTTCATCAGCAATTAGGATTGCAAAGCTTGATAGGAACTGTGAAGGATTGCAGGAATATCAAAAAATCAGACATGTTATTGAATGATTACCAACCAGATATAGAAGTGGATTCACAAACCTACGAAGTACGCGCCGATGGGCAATTGCTGGTCTGTGATCCAGCCTCTGAATTACCTCTGGCGCAGCGATACTTTTTATTTTGATAAGCGTCAAGACGAATAGCTCAAATAAAGGTTACAGTGAAACATGATTAAAATTCTGGAGAAGTTGTCGGATGGCATCAAGAATTTTCGACAGGAAGAAATGGCCAGGCTGCCTACATTAACCCTGCCTTATGAACGTCGAATCATTAGTCGTCAACGCGTACAGCTAGATAACGGTTCTGATGCCGGACTATTTCTAGAGCGAGGAACTGTTCTTCAGGAGGATGACTTGTTAAAGTCAGAAAGTGGTGAAATCATCAAGGTTTGTGCTGCTGACGAAACGGTGTCCACCGTTTATTGTGACGATAGATTAATGCTGGCGCGAGTGGCTTATCATTTAGGGAACCGCCATGTGCCCTTGCAAATCACTAAAGGTTTTGTGCGCTACCAGCATGATCATGTGCTAGATGATATGTTGCATGGCATGGGTCTACATGCCAAAGTGGAACAGGCGCCGTTCGCGCCCGAGCCTGGAGCCTATGGTGGAAGCGCAAGCGCCGGACATAGCCATAAACAAAGCCATGATCATAACCATGATCATTCACATCATCACTGACAGTTTGATGAAGCAGTGTTGATGAGCCATCCAGCTTTGTTGCGTTTAATGCATCTGGTCAGTCCTAGCCTGCCGATTGGCTCTTTTACCTATTCGCAAGGTATTGAATGGGCGGTCGAAGCGGACTGGATTAATTCAGCGGATAGCCTGTTAGCCTGGATGCAAAACCAGCTGGATAATAGCGTTAAAAGCCTTGATCTTCCGGTGCTCAAACAAATGTATCATTCGATTCGGGAAAGAGATAAGGAAAGGCTGGTTTACTGGATAGAGTACCTTAACGCCAGTCGTGAAACCCATGAATTATTGCTCGAAGAAAAGAATCGCGGCAGGGCGCTCACCGATTTACTTATTAAACTGGCGTTGCCAATCGCTCTGGATTGGAAATTCGAGTTGATACAAAGTCAGTCTGCGGCATTTGCGCTAGCGGCGGTTGAATGGAAGATTCCTCTTGATGAGGCGGCGTATGGATACGTCTGGAGTTGGTTGGAAAATCTGGTGTTATCCGCTGTAAAAATTATTCCACTTGGTCAAACCGAAGGTCAGTCTATATTGCATGAGATGATACCTATGATAGAAGCGGTAGTAGCCAGTGGACTATGTATTGAAGAGAAAGACATCGGGGCATCTTTGCCAGCTCTAGCC
>JANTHA010000006.1 GCA_024762625.1 Thiotrichaceae bacterium | reverse complement strand
GTGGTGTCTTCTCCCCATTTGATCTGGTTAAATGCAGCCATCTGTTCTTCACTTGCGGGCGTTTGATATTTTTGCTTGTATTCGTCATAAGGCATACCGTACACCACTTCCCGCGCCTCGTCATAGTCCATCTCGACGCCGCGCGCTTTGGCTTCTCCCATATACCATTTGGAGAAGCAGTTACGGCAAAAACCCGCCATGTTCATCAGATCTATATTTTGCACATCGGTGCGTTTTTGAAAATGTGATAATATTTTACGCCAGGCGGCGGCTTCGATTTCCAGGCGCGTTTGATCATCCATATTGATTTCCTGCAGTCAAAATTAGCTAAGCTATCATAAATCGATAGAAAAAACCCCACCCTCTTTGTTTGCTTTTTGTTCAATTTCACAACAGCATCTGCGATAATCGCCACAATTCAATTATCAATGACTTTATCAATGCTCTCTCACATTCACCTGCGCAATTTCGCCATTATCGAAGAACTTAACCTGGAATTACAGCCAGGGATGACGGCGCTTACGGGCGAAACCGGTGCGGGAAAATCCATCCTGATTGATGCAATTGGTCTGGTTCTTGGCGACCGCGCCGACAGCGGGGTCGTGCGCCATGGCGCCGATAGAGCGGAAATTACTCTCAGCGTGGATGTTGATGATTGCCATTCTGCACAACAATGGCTTGAGGCGCAGGCCCTGGCCGGAGAGGATGGACTGTGCATTTTACGACGAATTATTTCTTCGTCGGGAAAATCCCGCGCATGGATTAACGGTTCGCCCTGCAATCTCGGCATGTTGCGTCAACTCGGCGAAATGCTGGTTGATATTCATGGCCAGCATGAACATCAATCGCTGATGAAAAAAGAAATGCAACGCCAATTACTGGATGATTACGCCGACAACAACACACTGCTTGAAAACGTCAACGAACATTTTTTAGCCTGGAAAAATCTACACAACAAACTGGAAAGACTCAGTAATCAACATAGCGACCATCAGGCCAAACTGGATTTACTACGCTTTCAGACGCAGGAACTGAATGATTTGCAGCTTCAGGAACATGAAGTAACACAACTTGACGAAGAACATTCGCGTCTGGCCAACGCCGGACAACTTATTGAAACGGCTGCACACAGCGTGCTGCAACTCTATGACGCCGATGAACAATCGCTTTACGCGAGCATTTCCAGCATATTACAGGGACTGCAAAGCGCCAGTAAACTGGATCAAACCTTACTGGAGCCACTGGAAATGCTACAAAACGCACAAATCAATATCCAGGAAGCGACGAACGCATTGCGCCATTACCAGGAAACAGTCGAGCATGACCCGGATCGTCTGCAACAGGTCAATAACCGCCTCTCTACCCTGCATGAACTGGCGCGAAAACACCAAACAAGCCCTGATCAATTATTCAACAAATGGCATGATTTGCAGGCCCGCTTAACTGAACTCAGCAGCGACGAGCATGATCTCGATGCGCTTCAACAGAAACTCGAAGATAGTCAATCCGATTATTTGAAAGCCTCAAAACAACTGACCCGTTCACGCATCAAAGCAGCTAAAAAATTATCGCTCAGCGTGAGCCAGGCCATGCAAAAACTTGGCATGGAAGGCGGTCAGTTTTTGGTTGCGCTTGAAGAAAACGAACATTTTTCAGCCCATGGCATGGATGACATTGAGTTTCAGGTCAGCGCCAATCCCGGACAACCCCCCAAGCCTTTAGTCAAGGTGGCTTCTGGAGGAGAGCTGTCGCGAATATCGCTCGCCATACAAATGATCGCTGCGCAACGCATAACGCTTCCCGCACTAATTTTTGATGAGGTGGATAGCGGCATCGGCGGCGGCATTGCAGAAGTTGTCGGGCAGCAATTACGCAATCTGGGAGAGAATCGTCAGGTTCTGTGCGTTACCCATTTACCCCAGGTGGCTTCGCAGGCGCATAATCATTACAGAGTAACTAAAATCAAGGGTAAAAGCAGCACAGCCACGGGAATGCAGGTACTGGATGATCATCAACGAATCGAAGAAATTGCGAGAATGATGGGCGGCATCGAAATAACGGATTCAACGCGCAAACTGGCTAAAGAGATGCTTGGCGCCAACTCCTAGCATGATGTTCGTCTGAAAATTTTAGGCTAAAACAGATTTTTCAACCAGGCGATGATACCGCCTTCGTCTTGAAAATAGCCATGTTGTAATGACGCCTGCTTTTTTTGATCCAGTTTGCCTTCACCTGGCTTGATATACACAGAAATATTGTTTTGCTCAGGGTTGTTGACCTGCTCAAGGCTGTTGACTAGATCAGGGCTGTTGTGACTTATCGCTTTTTCCAGAGCGTTTAATGTAACTTGTTCGCGACCCGTTTGAGGCGCAGCCATAACTTCCTGCTTCACAACAAATTTTTGTTTCTCGGGTTCTGTGATTTCTGCTGGATCCGGCAAAACAACCGTTTCAGGCTCATCAGGAATAATTTGTTTCATCACCATTAAAGGCTTGTCTTTAACGCCATCATTTTTATCAAGGTAATCAGGAATGCCATCCTTATCCGTATCGTTCAAAGCGCCTTCTGCAATGGTTAATTTATTATCACCATCATCATTGGCGTCCAGATAATTTGGAACACCATCATTATCCGTATCATCATTGATCGGACTACTGTCTTTATTAACATCTTCATCGCGACTTAGAATGCCGTCATTATCATCATCCGGGTCGAGCGCATCAATCAACCCATCGTGATCTGAATCCTGAGGCTTACTGGTATCCATGCCGATTTCAATCGCATCGGAAACCTTGTCATCATCGCTATCCCGTTTTTTGGGATTAGTGCCTAGTATTTTTTCCAGACTATCGGTCAAACCATCATTATCCGCATCGGTATATTGATTCAATTTGACCTGTTCAGATAAGGCCACAGGCTTTTCTTTTGTTTCTTTTTTAGAAACAGCCGACCCCCGTCTTTTAGCCTTCTGAGGCTTGGGCTGCTCATCAATTATTATTTCAGGTATTGAATCGCTGCTTGTTTGCTTAGCTTTTTTCTTAGCTATTTGCTTAGTTATTTTCTTTGTCGATTTTTTAGGTTCAAGCTTTGCCGCTTTCTTTGTTTTATGTTTCCCTCCGCTATGTTTTACCGGCTTGTTTTGTTTTTTGTCGGCCATAAGCTGTTGATTGGCTCGATATTGATACTGGCTATCCAGCATATCAGGCAAACCCTTGCCATCATGATCCGGTAGAGTTATTGCATCGGCAACGCCATCCCCGTTTTCATCCGCATCCCGCAGATTATCAGCGTCAAAGCTGTCATCAATCCGGTCAGAATCTGAATCCCGGCCTGATAGTCCTGCTTCCAGGCCATCATTCACGCCATCATTATCCGAGTCCGAGTCAAGGTAATTTCTGATGCCATCTTTGTCGCTATCCAGTTCCAGGCCGAGCTTGATTTCGAGAACAGTGGGCAAGCCATCATTGTCATCATCAGGATCGCGCGCATCAATCAGCCTGTCGTTATCGTGATTTAGCGGCTTTTGCAAATTGTTGCCGACCTCAATTGCATCATTGACGCCATCGCCATCAGTATCCGCGAGATACGCCTCGGTGCCTATTTTTTGTTCGTAGCTATCGGAGAGGCCATCTCCATCGCTATCTTTCATCGTCACTTGAGCAGCATCCATGTTTTTTGCGGACACTGGCGCATATCCAGCCCAAAAAGAAATTAACAGGCAGATACAGATTTTAAGGCTGTTTTTTTTCAAGCCGCTATGCAACAAGCAGCTATGCAATATGTTTTTATTATTTATTATCAGCACGAAAGACTCCAAACAATGCGTTTGTATATTACGCATTCACTAACAGCCTTATTTTAATTTTAATCGGCTTAACGACGCCTTAAGATTTAATTTAAATAATTGATAATTCTTTGATTATGGCCATAATCCGTTTCAATCAGCGTAAATTGACATTTCAAAATACGCTTCCATCAATGCCGAACAATCGCTGGTACTCGCCTGTCGCATAGCGATCCGTCATACCGGCAACATAATCGGCAATCACTCTGGCCTGCCCCGCTTCGCCTGATTCCAGTTGCGCGCTGCGCACATATTGCTGATGCTCTGGAGGCAGCAAGCGAATATCGTCCATGAATGCGCCAAACAGGGCTTCAATAACCTGATGCGCCTTGCGCGTCATACGGTAAACTTTATGATGATAATAGAGGTTTTCCCTGAGGAATTTTTTCAACTCCTGATTGCGTTGTCGCATCGCATCGCTAAAACGAATGAGCACATCCGGATGCGCGCGCACCGCATCTATGCTATCCGGTTGCGCTTTTTCGAGCCTTTTTTTACTGGTTTCCACCAGGTCAATCACCTGGTCGCCAATCATGCGGCGGATGGTTTCATGCACGGACCGATGCCCTGTCAGCTCCGGATATTTCCACATGACTTTGTCGTATTGTGTGCTGAATAAATCAACCTCGCGCATTTGCTCAATGGTGAGCAAACCGGAGCGTACGCCATCATCAATATCGTGGTTATTGTAAGCGATCTGATCAGCAACATTGGTCAACTGCGCTTCCAGCGAAGGCTGTGTTTTTTCAAGAAAACGCTCACCGACGGCACCCAGTTTACTGGCGTTCCTCAGTGAACAATGTTTTAGAATGCCTTCGCGCGTTTCAAAACAAAGGTTCAGCCCGGCAAAATCCGCATAGTTTTTTTCAAGTTGGTCAACAATTCGCAGTGACTGTAAATTGTGCTCGAACCCCCCATGATTTTTCATGCAGGCATGCAACGCATCCTGTCCCGCATGACCAAACGGCGTATGCCCCAGATCGTGCGCCAGTGAAATGGCTTCGGTTAAATCTTCATTCAACATCAAGGTGCGCGCCACGGAACGCGCAATCTGCGCCACTTCCAGCGAATGCGTCAAACGGGTGCGGTACAAATCGCCTTCATGATTAACAAACACCTGCGTCTTGTACTCCAGGCGACGAAACCCCGTGGAATGTATAATTCGGTCGCGGTCGCGCTGGAATTCTGTGCGGTAAGTAGGCGCTGGCTCCGGAAAACGCCTGCCGCGCGATGTTTGCGGCCTTGCCGCATAGTTCGCCAGCGTAGCGCAGGGTTTATCGTCGGACATCTCGCGCCAGCACTTTTTTTAACAAATCAGGATCAAATTCACTGGTAACGACGCTGTCGCCAATTGCTTTCATGAGCACCAGATGCAACACGCCGTCCTGAACTTTTTTATCAATTGACATTAATTTCTCAAAGCGTTGCGGCGATATTTCCGCCGGAGGATCAACAGGCAATCTCGCCTTTGCAATGAGCGCCCGCATCGCCTCGACATCCGCGTCATCAATCCAGCCATGTTCGCGGGATAACTCGGCGGCCATCACCATGCCCGCCGCAATCGCTTCGCCATGTAGCCATTTGCCATAGCCCATGCCGGTTTCAATCGCATGTCCGAAGGTATGACCCAGATTAAGCAAGGCGCGTTGCCCGGCTTCTTTTTCATCGGCGGCGACAATCTCCGCCTTGTGCTGGCAGGAGCGGTAAATCGCATATGCCAGCGCTTCGGGCTCGCGCTCCAGCAGTTTATCCATATTCTGATTCAGCCAGTCTATGAATTCCGGATCATTGATATAGCCATATTTGATCACTTCGGCAATGCCCGCGCTAAGCTGGCGATCATCCAGCGTGTTCAGCGTATTGGTATCTATCAGCACACATTGCGGCTGATGAAATGCGCCGATCATATTCTTGCCAAGCGGATGATTGATGCCGGTTTTACCGCCTACCGAGGAATCAACCATGGCGAGCAGAGTCGTTGGAATCTGAATAAAATTAATGCCGCGCTGATAACTGGCGGACGCAAACCCCGCCACATCGCCCACAACGCCGCCGCCGAGCGCCAGCAAGGTGGTTTTCCTGTCGCAATGGGCTTCGAGCATTCCGGTGTAAATGTTCCCCAGGGTTTCTGCCGTTTTATAGGCTTCACCATCGGGAAGAATAATATCGGTATTGCGATCCTTGTCGATCAGTTCGTGAACAGCTTCCAGATAAAGCGGCGCCACTGTTTCATTACTAACGACAACGGTTGTTTTGCCATGTATGTGTGGCTTGATCAATTCGGCGCGTTTTAACAAGCCAGGCCCAATATGTATGGGATAGCTGCGCTCACCAAGTTCAACTTGCAGAGTTCTCACGACGGGTCCGCCTTTGGATTATGGTTGCTTATTTGATTATTTTGTTTATCACTGATGCGTTTAGCCGTGCTGTTTTTATTAACCGTACTTCTCCGATTGATAATATGCTGATAGATCCGCTTCACGATAACCGCCACCTTTTGCCGATTTGTTTTCATCACCAGATGCGCCGTTTCAAGATAATACGGCTCTCTTTTGTTTAACAGGTTTTTAAGTGTTTTCAAAGGGCTGGCAGTTTGCATCAAGGGCCGTGTTTTATCATAACGTATTCGGGAATACAGAAGTTCGGCCGTCGAGCACAAATAAATGACATAGCCGGATTGCTTCATGATGTTGCGATTTGTTTCCCGCAATATACTGCCGCCGCCCGTCGCCAATATGATATTTTCTTCCTGGCATAATTCAGCAATCACCTGTTCTTCGCGATCCCTGAAGCCCTCTTCCCCTTCAATTTCAAAAATCGTTGCAATATCTACGCCAGTGCGCTCTTCAATCACTCTGTCAGAATCATAGAATTGCATATCCAGCAACGCCGCCAGCTTTCGCCCAATGGTGGATTTGCCCGCGCCCATTAATCCTATGAGAATGATATTTTCTTTCATGGTTGGTTTATGCCTTTTTTGGACACAAGAATCAAGCACAAAAAAGGCCGGGTCATCGCCCGGCCTGTAGGAGATTATCTAAAGAAAAATTATTTCAGTATCTTCGGCGTTACAAAAATCAACAATTCGCGCTTATCATTGGTTTTCTGATTGCGCTGGAAGATTCTTCCCAGCATGGGTATATCACCAAGAACAGGTACTTTGTCGGTATCGTTCTGTTTGACTTCTTCATGAACGCCGCCCAGTACGATGGTCTGCCCATTATCAACCAGCACCTGCGTATTGACTTCACGCGTGTTGATGCTTGGTACGCCGGCAAATACGCGACCAACTGTATCCTGATTCACTTTCAGATCCATAATAATATGCTCATCAGGCGTAACTTGTGGAGTCACTTCCAGACTCAGTACAGCTTTTTTGAAAGATACCGTGGTTGCGCCGCTTGAAGCCGCTGTCAAATATGGGATTTCAACACCCTGCTCGATCAACGCTTTTTTCTTGTCGGCAGTGACGACGCGCGGCGTCGAAATAATTTCACCTTTACTCTCTGCCTGTAGCGCTGACAATTCAAGGTCTAGCAGGAAGTCTTTCGCCAATACGGCAAACCCGAAGGAGCCTGCAGCGCCTGCGATGGGTAGATTCACATTCAACCGATCATTCAAGGCGGGTATCGCAACATTGCCTGTTCCACCGGTCAGGTCATTCACCATGGAATTGTTGGCGGCGGCGCTTCCTGACGTAGCTGTATGGTCGCTAAAATTGGTCACGCCAAAACGCGCGCCCAGGTTTTTACCAAAATTATCATTCGCAATGACAATTCTGGATTCAATCGAAACCTGACGAACCGGCACATCCAGATTCTTGATCATGGCGCGAATCTCACTCACGCGCTCCGCCGTATCCTGAACCAGCAGCGTATTCGTGCGCTTATCCAGCGATACGCTGCCGCGCTTGGATAACAATGAACCCTCATCCTTGCCGCCTGATGATTTGACCAGAGTAACCATGTCTTCCGCTTTCGCGTAATTAACGGCAATATATTCTGTTACCAATGGCTCCAGTGACTGTTTGCGCTTCATGGCTTGCAGCTCGCGCTGCTCCTTGGCCTCCAGTTCTGTTGCAGGAGCAACCCAGATGACATTACCATTGCTACGCATAGCCAGGCCTTTGGACTCTAGCACAATATCCAGCGCCTGATCCCAGGGAACATTCTTCAGGCGCAAGGTGATATTGCCTTTCACCGTATCGCTGACCACGATGTTCTTGTCAGTAAAATCCGCCAATAATTGCAGCACTGAACGTACTTCAATATCCTGGAAATTGAGTGAAAGCGTTTTGCCGGTATATTTTTTCTGCTTCTTCTTCAACGGGTTACGCTTTGCAATACGTTTTACCTCATTGATATTGACGATAAAGTCACGACCGTTGCGCGAGGTGCTATATTCAAAGGCTTTATTCGCCAGAATCTTGATTTGCACGTCCGCCCCTTTACGGGCAATATCTATATAAGATGCGGGAGTTGCAAAATCCATCACGTTAATGCGGCGCTTTGGCTGACGGGAAGCGGCATTCTTTAACAACAGCACAATGCTGTTGCCCAGCTTTCTTGATTCAACCACAGTCGCCGGATGTGGTAGTTTAATGACTGCTCGCCCACCGCCATTTTCTGTGCGCTGAAAATCAACGCCTCCTAACACACGACCGCCATGATGTTGCGCCGGACGATAGTTGACGCGCCGCGGTTGTGCTGCAGGACGTTGCCTGTAATTACTCGCGACCGCCTGTTGCCTAACGCGTTTCTGGCGGACAACAGGCCCAGAAATACGGTTGGCGTCTCTGATCTCCGGTACAACGGGTCTGCGCGTAGCCGCTTTTCTAACCATTCTTTTAGGAGCTGATTTTGTTTTATTAATGGCTGGTCTGGCTGTATTCGCTACGACCCTGGGTTGTGATGCAGGCTTATTTGAAAAATGAAGCACAACATCATTGCCTTGCAAACTGGTTGTATATTTCGTCAGTTTATTTAACGAAACCATAACGCGTAATTTATTACTGCCGCGGGCGAATTTAAGGTATTTTACATTATTAGAATTGACCACCTTCTTTCGCGACTTCATACCCAACGATGCGCCTGGAAAATCCAGAACAATAGTCGCGGGCTGTTTCATGGTAAAGCTCTTGGGTCGACCTACGGCACTATCAAAATGCAGTCTTAATGTGGAATTACCAGATGCCTGGACGACAGAATCAACTGTTTGCAATTGCGCAGCGGCATAACTACTACCCGTTGCTAACAGCAAAGCCGGCAAACTCAGGATCACCAATGTACGTGTCATTATTTTCATTTTAATTAACCCACTACTAGAATAGTTTTATTTTTATATTGTTGTTTATTTTTATGGCGGTTTTCATTTATGTCCGGTATTTGCCAAATCCAGTTTTTTTAATGTCTCAATGCTACTAATTCAATGTTATTGATTAAGCACAACGGTTGTTTCACGCTCCTTGAATCCGCCTAGTCCATTCGAAACCGTTTCTTTTAATTTTATTTGAGACTCTTCAATGGAAAGAACTTTCCCATAGTTTTGACCCAGATAGTTTCCGGGTTTAACGCTCTGTACAGCGCCATCCGGTATTTTAATCAAGGCCCAAAGCGTTTTATCTTTGTAGACCGTACCGACCATTTTGAGGCTATCCAGTGGAAATCCTTCCAGAAACTCGGGCACCCTGGATGTATCCACCTTAATGCCATTATCCACTATGGGTACAGCGCTAGGCGCTAGCATGGCTGTATCGAACGGGTCTTTATCATGCCCCGGGTACATATAACGCAAATAAGGCTTTACCTCAGGAATTGGCTCAATGGGAGCCGCCGGTTTGGCTTTTTGTTGTGCAACATATTGATTCAGGTCATCCATGCCCTGGTTACAGGCTGTTAGCATGACTGTCGAGATGAGCATCAACGGCATTATTTTTTTCATTGAGCACTTCGCACCCCGGTTGTTATTTTTATTGTTGAAAGAAATCATCCTGCATTGTCCTCATCTTCTTCATTCAAATAACGATAAGTTTTAATGGTTGCTTCCAGAATAAGCCGTGAGCCATTATTAGACTTTTTCTTGCTTTTTGCTTTTCCCGACTTTTCCGGTGTTAGATGAATATTATTGATTGTCACAATCCGCGGTAAACCGGATAAATCACTCACAAATGCAGCCAGTTCATTATAGGTTCCCTTGGCTTTAAGTGTGATAGGCTTTTCAGCAAAAAACTCTTTCTGTATTTCCGGTTTTGGCTCAAATAAATCAATTTCCAGCCCATTGGTTAATCCTTTTTCTGATATATCCAGAATCAGACCCGGTATTTCAGTATCGCTGGGCAGCTGCCTTTTTAATGCGGCAAAAGACGTTTGCATTTCATTTAACTGCGCCTTCAGAGCAGGTAGTTGATTTGCCCTTCCCTGTTTCTTTTCAAACGTTTTTCGTAAGCCATCTTCCTTTGAAACGACCTGTTCATGTGCAGCAATTTCATCCACAATGATGAACTTGTATCCGGCGAAAACAACCAGTGCGAACAATGCCAGAATAGCGCCAACCTTGATTGGCAGCGATACATTGGCCGGATCTTCGATCAGGCTGTTAATTTCTTGTAAATCAATGGCCATTTTTAACACCCTCATCCGAACTTGTTTTTAAGAGTTGCGTCACATTCAGGCTAAAATAACGTAAGCGACTGTCTTCTTTATTATTTTTTGAAACTGAAATCGTATTCAGATCAGAAGAACTTAACCAGGGAGATGCGTCAAGTTTATTCATGTAACTGGAAACTCGAGCATTGGATTCGGCTTTTCCTTCCAGCTTGATTTTGTTTTCTGTTTGCTGAAGTTGCGTCAAATACAAGCCCTTGGGTAATGCATTGACCATTTCATCAAACAAATGCACAATGCCTGGTCTGGTGGATTGCAGGCGTTCAATCACCGCGATCCGATCCAGTAGCGCTTTACGTTGCGCGTCCAGTAATTTTATTTCCGCGATGTCTTTATCAAGCTTTTTAATCTCGGTTTGTAAATACTGGTTTCTGGCTTCCTGATAAGCAATCCGGCCTTGCATATAAGCATAGCCAGCGCCTACGGTTGCTGCGCCAAGTAAAATCGCGCCGACGGCAGTCATCACAAACTGTTGCTGGCTTTTTTTACGAGCCGCTTCCCGCCAGGGTAATAGATTAATTCCCGCCATTATTCAAATCCTCTTAAAGCCAGACCCGTTGGAACCAACATCGCAGGGATATCACTTGTAAACCGCGCCGGATTAACCTTGGAATTTAACACCACATGCGAAAACGGGTTCGCCAGGGCTGTTGGTATGCCGATAGCATCCTGAATCTGTTCATCAATGCCAGGGATGCTCGCGCCGCCGCCGGAAAGCAAAATTTTGTCAATTTTTTCCTGCTGGGTGGATGCGTAATAGAATTGCAGGAAACGTTGCACCTGCCTTACCATGTTTTCCTTAAACGGCTCAAGCACTTCAGGTATATAACCTTCCGGGAGGTTGCCGTTCTTCTTGGCCAGGCCCGCTTCAGCATAACTCAAGCCATAGCGTTGCATGATTTCCTGTGTTAACTGTTTGCCGCCAAACACCTGCTCTCTTGAAAATACAACCTTGCCTTTTTCAAATACATTGATACCCGTCATGGATGCGCCAAAATCTACCACCGCTAGCACATCATGTTTTTCAACATCTTCCACCATGGTGCTGAATAATAATTCGACGGCATGAGACTCCAGATCGACAATTTCAACATCCAGTCCCGCCATCTCGGCAGCCGCCAGCCTGACTTCCACATTTTCAGTGCGGGTCGCTGCAAGCAGCACATCCATCATTTCAGGCGATGTCTTCGATTCTCCCAATACTTCAAAGTCAAAATTGACTTCATCCATGGGGTAAGGAATATATTGCTCGGCTTCCAGCGAGATCTGCGCTTCAAGTTCTGTTGCGGGAATGGAAGCAGGCACGGAGATGACTTTATTGATCGCCATCGAAGAAGGAATACCCAAAGCGCATCGACGGCTCTTGGTGCGGCTGTTCTGCAATACTTTTTTAATCGCTTCGCCAACCAGCTCGGCTTCGTGAATGTCGCGTTCGTTTGCCGCGCCTTCAGGCAATGACGCCACTCCATAACTGTCAACACGATATTTTGAACCTTTACGGGAAAGCTCAATCAATTTAACTGCTGAAGAGCTGATATCGATGCCGAGAAGACTGCCTTTTTTATTTGAGAAGGAAAACACAGATGAATCCTATTATAGTTATTATTATATAAATGAGAAAACGCCATTCGTTTTTACGCTTGAGCAACAACGGACGAAATTTGTTAAATCTCTCTAGTTCTAAGCAAATACTAGCGCCCCTTGAAAAAATAGTCTACTCTCTTCTTCCCAAAAGGCGCAACCTTTTGACAGACGGTATGTCGGAGATTGAAAAAAATCGATTGGTTTTACTTATCTTGTTCATCTTCAATGTACTATCGTTGATATAAAAACTCATAAAAAACCCAGTTCTTCTTTTAATAGCCATATTACCCATATTGCCAGAATTGCCCATACTGCCTAAGTTACATATACAATGTCGTTTACCACTAAAATTATTCGTTATCTGATTGCGTCGCTGATTACGCTGGCGATTCTTGGCGTCATTGTTGTCGCAACCATCTACTTCTATTATGCGCCGCAAATCCCTTCTGTGAGTGAATTAAAAAACACACAATTACAATTACCGTTGCGCGTTTATAGCAAAGACAATCAACTGATCGCCGAATTTGGACAATACCGTCGACGCCCGGTTAAATATGAAGAGGTTCCAAAAAACCTGCGCAATGCCTTTATCGCCATTGAAGATGCGCGCTTTTATCAACATAAGGGAGTTGATTTCCGCGGCATTGCCCGAGCCATCGTTGCGGCGCTTAAAAGCGGACATGTCTCACAGGGCGCCAGCACCATCACCATGCAGGTAGCGCGTAATTTTTATCTCAGCAACGAAAGAACGCTTGACAGAAAACTGCGCGAAGCCTTGCTGGCGTTAAAAATAGAAGAAGAACTGAGTAAAGAACAAATCCTTGAACTCTACATGAACAAAATTTTTCTGGGAAAACGAGCCTATGGCGTCGGTTCGGCTGCAGAAATTTATTATGGAAAAAAAGTGGAAGACTTGACGCTTGCGCAAAGCGCCATGATTGCAGGATTACCCAAGGCGCCATCCCGTTATAATCCCGTGATTAATCCTGCAAGAGCCAAAAAACGGAGGGATTACATCCTGCAACGCATGTTGCAATTGCACTATATTAGTCAAAACGATTACCAGAGCGCCATTAATGAAAAACTCAGCGCCAAAATCCACCAGGTTGAGACCCAAACCTATGCGCCCTACATGGCCGAAATGGCGCGCACCGACGCCATCAAACGTTTTGGCGAAGCAAATATCTACAAACTCGGGTTGAAAATTTACACCACGCTGGATAGCAAGGCGCAACACAACGCGATCACCACCTTGAGAAAACATTTAATCAAATACACTAAACGGCATGGTTATCGCGGCCCGGAAGACAAGCTTGAAACCGACGAATTAAAAAAGAACCTCAAAACTCATGAGGCGAGACAAAAAAAACTGAAGCAATACAAAGTTTATGGCGACCTATATCCGGCGATGGTTCTCAAAAGCGGAAAAAAATCCGCGACCCTGGAAGTATTAAACCAGCCCAGGCCGATACAACTCAGCCTTAAACAGATGAAGTGGGCGCGACCCTACATTAACGAAAACCGCCTCGGCAAAAAACCCAAACAGGTTAATCAGGTGCTCAAGGTTGGCGATATTGTTCGTCTTGAAAAAGACAGCAAAGGCCAATGGCAATTATCTCAATTGCCAAAAGTGAGCGGCGCACTGGTGTCACTAAATCCCAGGGATGGCGCCATTGAAGCGATTGTCGGCGGTTTTGATTTCAGGTACAGCAAATTTAATCGCGCTTTACAAGCAAAACGCCAACCTGGATCAAGCTTCAAACCCTTTGTCTACGCCGCCGCGCTCGCCAAAGGGTTTTCGCCAGCCACCACGGTTGAAAATGAACTCATCGAAATTCCCGGCAGCACATGGAAACCACAAAACTATGGTCATGATGTAGGCGGCCCAATCCGCTTGCGGGTCGCCTTGGCGAAATCTAAAAACCTTCCATCCATCCGTTTACTTCAGAAAATTGGCCTGGGTTATGCCATTGATTATGCAAAACAATTCGGTTTTAGCGATGAAGCGCTCCCAAAAGACCTGACGCTTTCATTAGGCACCGGCTCAGCTACACCGTTACAAATGGCAACCGCCTACGCAAGTTTTGCCAATGGCGGCTACAAAGTGAACAATTACTTTATTCGTAAAATCGAAGACCGCCATGGAAAAATAATTTATCAAGCCAGACCGGAAACAGCTTGCGAGAAATGCGACCCCTTGTTGCACCCTGATTCCCAAAAGAACAAACAAAATAAAGACGCCCATTCTGACGACAACCCGCCCGCCAAACGCATCATGGCGCCCCACGTCCATTATCAAATCACCAGCATGCTGCAAAGCGTCGCCCAGGCGGGGACTGCAGCTCGCGCCACCGCTATGCTGGGAAGGCGCGACCTGGCGGGAAAAACAGGCACTACCGATGACCAAAAAGACGCCTGGTTCTGTGGCTTTACGCCTGATCTGGTGACTGTCGTCTGGATCGGGTTTGATCAAATCAAGCCCCTGGGAAGAAGAGAAACGGCTGCGGGCGCTGCTCTGCCCGTCTGGATTGACTATATGAAAACCGCCTTGAAAGATTACAAACAGAAACAATGGAAAGTTCCCAGAGGCATGATCAGCGTCGAACTGGATGCCGAAACAGGCATGCCGCCCAACGCCTATACACTTACAACAGTGCGGGAGTTACTGGTTCAATCACAAATACCGACCGAACAGGAAGTATTCGAGTACATGGAAACGCATAAAGAAGCGCTTGCAGAGAAACAACGCATGCTACAACTCCAGGATGCAGAAAAGGCGGCTGAGATCAGACAACAGGATCGTTTGCGCAGGGAGGCGGCCCAACGCGCCGCCAATGAAAGAAGACGCGCGATCGCCAGGCAACGGGAGCAAGATCGACGCGCTGGGCGACCTTTGACGCCCTGGCCTGAAGAAAGACAAGTCAGGCAACAACCACAATCAAGACCACCACAACCCCGGCGTGACAGAAGACCACAGCAGGTCGAAATCCCGGAACAGCTATTTTAGGCGCTTTGGACTAAACTGGTTTTTTATTTCTTACCAAACTCGTGAACCGCATCAACCAGCACCTTGACCCTATCCGGATCAATGTGCTGATGAATGCCATGTCCCAGATTAAATACATGCCCCGGCCCTTCGCCATATGCATCAATAACTTTTTTGGCTTCCTTACGCACCACCTCGGGAGAAGCGTACAAGACACAGGGATCCATATTGCCCTGCAAGGCGACTTTATCCGCCACGCGTTCGCGCGCATCATCCAGATTGGTGGTCCAGTCTACTCCCAACGCATCGCAACCGGTTTCAGCCATTACATCCAGCCATTGGCCACCGCCTTTGGTAAACAGGGTAACGGGTATTTTTCTGCCATCGGCTTCGCGTTGCAGACCTTCGACAATTCGCTGCATATAAGCCAGTGAAAATTCCCTGTAAGCCTGTGGCGACAAGGCGCCGCCCCAGGTGTCAAAAATCATAACGGCCTGCGCACCCGCATTAATCTGTGCATTTAGATAAGATGTAACGCTATCCGCCAGTTTTTCTAGCAACAGATGCAGAGCCTGCGGCGCGTCATATAACATCCCTTTGACTTTTCCAAAGTCCTTGCTGGATCCGCCTTCAACCATGTAGGTTGCAAGCGTCCACGGACTTCCGGAAAAACCAATCAGGGGAACCCGTCCATGCAATTCACGCCGAATGGTACGCACCGCATCCATGACATAAGCCAATTCCTGTTCAGGATCGGGCACGCCCAGTTTCTCAATATCAGACTGACTGGAGATCGTTTGCTTAAATCGCGGTCCCTCTCCTTCAGCGAAGTAAAGCCCCAGACCCATGGCGTCCGGGATGGTCAGAATATCCGAAAACAGGATGGCCGCATCCAGGTCAAAGCGCTCCAGAGGTTGCAAAGTCACTTCGCAAGCCAATTCAGGATTCTCACACAAATCCATAAAACTACCCGCTTTGGCGCGCGTCGCCCGGTATTCCGGCAAATAACGCCCCGCCTGACGCATAATCCAGATTGGCGTAGTGTCAACAGGCTCACGAAGCAATGCGCGGAGAAAACGGTCATTTTTTAATTCAGACATAGTAAGATCCTGTAGACTTTTAGGATGAACTCTGGATATGGAAGAATGAATCAGAATTCATGGAAACGCAAGAATTTAACAGCCAGAATCGCTAAGGCGCAGAGACAGGCCAAACAGAAAAAAATCATACTGTGAGAGCAGTACAAGAAACTCAGAGACCAGCTAATCACAAAGAAAAGCCGGCTGGCGGTATTATTTAAGTCAGACTCGCCTTGATCAGACCGCTTATTTTCCCCATATCGGCGCGTCCTTGAGCTTTTGGCTTGATATACCCCATGACCTTACCCATATCTTTCATGGATGATGCGCCAGTGGAAGCAATTGCTTCCTTGATTAAGGCGTCTATTTCAGCATCGCTGAGCGGCTTGGGCAAATAAGACTGGATAATTGTCAATTCAAACTGTTCCTGATCAACCAGGTCATCACGGCCCGCTTCGCTGAACTGTGCGATTGATTCACGCCGCTGCTTACTCATTTTATCCAGAATAGCCAACACCGCTGTATTATCAACATCCTTGCGCGTATCAACTTCCTGCTGTTTAATCATGGCGAGAATCGTGCGAATAGTGAGCAAGCGCGGTTTATCCTTGGCGCGCATCGCCACTTTCATGTCTTCAGTCAGCTGTTTTTTTAATTCGGACATATAAATTGGAAGTTCTGGCGACAGCCTGAAGCATTCGCCTGAAACAATTAATACATTCTGACGCGACGATTAAGTTCACGCTTGAGGTTTTTAATGTTGCGCTTAACAGCAGCAGCTTTTTCTCTTTTACGAACAGAGGTCGGCTTTTCGTAGAACTCGCGACTACGGACTTCTGCTACAACGCCTGCTTTCTCACAGGTGCGTTTAAAACGACGCAGTGCAATTTCAAAAGGTTCGTTTTCTCTAACTTTTACGCTTGGCATATTTTTCGTGCTCTATTAACTATCAAAATATTATAAAATTTTTAATTGCGAATTCTGAAAATATAAAACAGAATACATTTCAAAAAAATGTGGACGGCGCATTATACTCCCTGTAAATACTCTCTGTAAATATAAAAGCAAAAAAAGTAAGCGTCCCCTACAGCATTTCTTCAACTTATTCGCTTTGCACTATTTATCTAAACTTATCTAAACTTATCTAACGTTTAATATGAAAAAGCACTGCGTTTATGGCCCAGCTACTGTAAAATAATTAACCAGTTAACTAACAACAAACATACGTCGCTCTAAAAAATGAATAAACACTTCGGTAATGTTTTGAACCAGATACAAAAAAAACAGCTAATCGCGCTACCCAACATCGCAGCTCTATTCTTTTCGCTGATGTTATCGCTCGCCGTTTCCGGGTGTTCCGTCTATAAAATGGAAATCCAGCAAGGAAACGCCATCACCAGTGAAGCGGTTGCGCAACTTAAACCCGGCATGAGCAAAGCTGAAGTCGCCACCTTGCTGGGAAACCCTTTATTACAAGATGGTTTTCATAAAGACCGCTGGGACTATATTTATTACGTCGTCAACAAAAAAGGGAAATCAGGCAAGCCAAAAAACCTGACCTTATTGTTTCAAAACGGGCAATTGATACGGGTAAAATAGGCAATCTGTATTGTCTGGCCATCTGCATTGCAAGGATTTTGCCCGGATCCAGGATTTAAATACGGCAAAATAAGGCAAAGCGAAGTCACGAATTCAGGTTTTACTAAAGCCATTCGCCAAGATAATAAATAAACTGTCCTTCCGAAGATTTTGAAGGTCCAACAACAATCGCAG
Organism: Thiotrichaceae bacterium; assembly: GCA_024762625.1. Lineage (GTDB taxonomy): Bacteria > Pseudomonadota > Gammaproteobacteria > Thiotrichales > Thiotrichaceae > Cocleimonas. The sequence continues at coordinate 2,541 of JANTHA010000006.1, read as the reverse complement.
CAACCTTGTTTTCATTGTTTCGAGCGGCTTCAAGGGCTTCCTGCCTGGTTTCTTTTATTTCGACACAACTGGCGGGAAAGCGTTTTTTGGTTCTTCCATTCCTGGACTGTTTCCTTTTACTTCCGGGCATATAAACGACGGCAAAACGAAATTGTGAAACTCCCGTTTGAGGATCTGGCGGCACCATGCCGCGCATTACTGAGCAGCCTCCTGACCCTTCGACTCAACTTCTGCTTTTGTAGAACTCCCGCCTTTTTTAAGACGCTTACCTTCAGCCGCGCGTTTTTTACGCACTTCCTTTGGGTCAGCAATCAAAGGGCGATAAATTTCTACTCGATCCCGATCTCTCACCGTTTGTTTTAAATTTGCCAATTTGCCAAATATTCCGACATCCATTTTGTCCAGAACCAGTTCCGGATGCAAATCCAGAATACCTGACTGAACAATCACGTCTTTAATCGTTGTCTGCGATGGAACCTTGACTGGCAGAAGCACCTGTTCATCCGGCAATGCGTAAGCCACCTCGACATTAATTAATTCATTATTGATTAGCTCATTCTCCTGACTGAGTTCAGCCTTTTTTCCCTCGGTGCTTGTTTCTTTAACCATAAACTGACTTAGCCTCTTTCACAAAAGAATCAACCAGCGTGTTTGCAATCTGATTGAAAACCGGCCCCACAACCATACTTAACAGCTTGCTTGAAAACTCATATTCAAGATCAAGGGACACTTTGCAGGCATCCTCCTTTATTTCATCAAAACGCCAGAAACCCTGCAGGTACTTGAAAGGCCCATCCAGCAATTTGATTTCTATCATTTTATTTTTCTGTAAGTAATTACGGGTGACGAATGTCTTGTTAACGCCGCCTTTAGATATGGTCACCGACCCTTCCACCACATCATCCTCACGCTTTAATTCTTTGGATGCGCTACACCAGGGAAGGAATTGATGATAAGAAGACACATCATCAACCAGTTTAAACATTTGTTCCGCGCTATATGGAACCAGAGCGCTTTTATTTACATGAGCCATGAAACCAGACACGCTTGTTTTAAGTAAAGAAGCGCCTATTCTAACAGCGATTATTTATGAACGTCAGGTTATAATCATCCAAATCAACATATTCAGGTGCATAAAATCATGGCAAAGAAAAACAAAAAGAAAAAAGGACATGGCGGAAAAACAATCGCATCCAACAAGGTCGCCCGTCACGATTATTTTATCGAAGACACTTACGAAGCCGGCCTGGCACTGGAAGGCTGGGAAGTAAAAAGTCTGCGAGACGGACGCGCCCAGCTAAAAGAGGCTTATGTGTTTGTTAAAAATGGCGAAGCCTGGATTTCCGGCGCGCAAATTACACCTTTGCTTTCAGCCTCCACCCATGTCAACCCCAATCCTACCCGAATCAGAAAATTACTATTGCATGATTATGAAATAGTAAAACTGGCCGCCTCAGTTGACCGCAAGGGCTATTCAATACTCCCTTTGGCGCTGTACTGGAAAAACAACCGGGTCAAACTAGAAATTGGCCTGGGCAAAGGCAAAAAACAACACGATAAGCGCGCCGATGCAAAACAAAGGGACTGGAACAGGGACAAGCAACGGATTTTAAAAGGGCGTTGATATGATGATATTGAGCGCCTGTCAAACAAACTCCGCATTATCATTTAATAGTATTTAAGATATTTAATGATATTTATTCATACTTTCCTGACATCAGCCCAGCCTCATTTCAGGCAGACTTAATCAGAACTATCAGAACTTTTTTAAAAGTCTTTGAGACCAGTTTTACCCGAATCTTCTCGAATTTTCGTCATATACGCCTGATGTAATGCTTCTTCATCCTTACTGGCTTTTATTACGGCAAAACCTGGATTCCGTGCTAACCGTTGATACCCGGACTGATGCCCCGCCTGCGCCTCATTTTCCGTTTCATCGCCCAGCAACAGGCTTTTTTGACCGCCTGTCATCGCCAGATAGACATCCGCCAGTATTTCGGAATCTAGTAATGCGCCGTGTAGTTGACGATGGTCGTTCTTGATATCATAACGTTTGCATAGCGCATCCAGCGAATTTCGCTGTCCTGGATGCATTTGCCGCGCCAGCACCAGGCTGTCGCTGATTTCACAGTAATCCTCAAGTTTTTCATAACCCTTGGGGAGCAGTGACAACTCGTAATTGATAAAACCCACATCAAACGGCGCATTGTGAATAATCAACTCGGCGTCTGCAACATAATCTAAAAACGCTGGCGCTATTTCTTCAAAACGCGGCTTATCCGCCAAAAATTCGCTGGTAATACCATGCACCGCCAATGCTGCTTCATCGCTTTCCCGATCCGGCTGAATATACTGATGATAATTATTTCCCGTAAGTTTACGGTCAATCATCTCAACACAACCAATTTCTATGATGCGATGGCCGTCGCGCGTTTCCAGACCGGTAGTTTCGGTATCAAGAAAAATCTGTCTTAAATTAGCCATCACTGGTTTTCCCTTTCATCAATTGATCCATTGCGCGGTTAGCCAGATCATCTGCGC
>JANTHA010000005.1 GCA_024762625.1 Thiotrichaceae bacterium | reverse complement strand
GTCGGCGCATTTGTCGGCAGCGCCAATCTGACCGGTGCAGGGCTTGGCGCAAAACATAAGGATAAGCGTAATTTCGAAGCAGGTTTCTGGTTTGAAGACCGCCAGCAATTGGCGGAATTGATGGCCTGGGTTGATTCGCTCTATCTGGGCGATCAGTGCAGTAATTGCCGCCGCCGCGCCTACTGCCCCGATCCTATTGACGAGATAAGTTAAAGCTTAATTTGTATTGACGATCAGCGTCAATGCTGACAATCAAGATGTGCTTGTGAGCTTGTTTTTCGGGGCGTATACTGTCCGCCTCAGCAGTCTATCCCGTTATCTATCTTCGGGTACCCCTTTTGTAGTTTGTCGCCGGACGTTTATTTTTGATGCCACCTGTTTTCGACACATTTCTGATTGGTGTTGGGCTGGCGCTGTTATCAGCGTTGGCGTCACTGTTATCACAATTCAATATCAGGCGTTGGCCGGATCTGGTGAATCGCCTGTCTTTTACACTGCTCGGAATCAGTGGCCTGTTTGCCGCGTATTCCGGAATTACGCAGCTTGTGACGCAGGAAACCACCGAGCTGGTGATTCCGTTCGGACTGCCATGGTTACACTGGCATATCAAACTGGATGCTTTAAGCGGGTTTTTCCTTTTTATCATCGGACTGGTGCTGATTCCGGTCGCGACCTACGGCCCTTCGTATTGCAAGGAATTCAGGCATAGCGGCGAGCAGCTGCCGGTACTTGGCTTTTTTACTGGCCTGTTTGTCGCTGGCATGATGATGGTTGTTCTGGCAAATGACGCGTATACCTTCATGATTGCCTGGGAAGTCATGTCGCTTTCCAGCTATTTCCTGGTTACTTTTCAGCACCGCAATCCGGCTAACCGGCGCGCTGGCTTTATTTATCTGCTGATGGCCCACATTGGCGGTTTGTCCATTTTACTTGGATATGGCGTGCTCGCCGGTTTCGCTGACAGTTTTACGTTTGATGCGATGCAACATGTTTCTCTTTCGCCTTTCTGGGCGTCCACCGCATTTGCCTTTGCCTTTATTGGTTTTGGCATGAAGGCAGGCATTGTGCCGCTGCATGTCTGGTTGCCAGAAGCTCATCCGGTTGCGCCATCCCATATTTCGGCGCTGATGTCTGGCGTGATGCTTAAAGTGGCTGTGTATGGCATGGTCCGTTTTACGCTGGGTCTGATCGGTGTTGATCAAATTCAGTGGCAATGGGGCGTTGTGGTTTTGATCATTGGCAGCGGCACAGCGCTGTATGGTGTTTTGTATGCGTTGATGCAACGTGATATCAAGCGCATTCTTGCTTACAGTTCAGTCGAGAATATCGGTATTATCATGCTCGGATTTGGCCTGTCGCTGGTTTTTTACGGAACCGGACATCATCAACTGGGCATTATGGGTTTTCTGGCAATGCTGTATCACTCGCTCAACCATGCCGTTTTCAAGAGCCTGCTGTTCCTGGGCGCAGGTTCGGTTATTCACGGTACGCATGAACGTGATATTGAACATATGGGCGGCTTGCTTAAGCGAATGCCCTGGACAGGTCTGTTCTTTCTGATCGGTGTTATCAGCATTGCATCATTGCCTCCGTTTAACGGTTTTGTTTCCGAATGGCTCATTTTCCAGACTGCATTGCATAACTGGACAATCGAGCAGGGGATATTGCGCTTCATGATACCTTCGACTGCGGCAGTCCTGGCGATGACAGGGGCGCTGGCGGTGGGCGCATTTGTGCGGCTTTATGGCATCAGCTTTCTGGGTCTGCCCCGCACCCAGCACGTCAGGAATGCGCATGAAGCCTCTGGGGGCATGTTGTTTGCGCTCGCTTATCTAGCCGTTTTCTGTTTTGCGCTGGGTATTCTGGTAGCTCCTGTACTTGCGCTGTTGAACCATATCCCCGACCAGCTGATTGGCGCTGGTCTTGGTAGCCTGAATGAGAGGAGCTGGCTCTGGCTAATACCGATCAGGGAAACGGATAGCGCGATTGTTCCAGCCAGTTATAGTCCTCCACTGGTTCTGCTCGGCATCGGCCTGGTGTGGTTACTGGGCAGTATTATTCTGCATGTGCGCAAGAACCGTAAAGTACGCCGAGCAGAAGTCTGGGATTGCGGTTTTTCAACGCCCAATGCGCGCATGCAATACACCGGCATGGCCTTTTCGATGCCGCTGCGTCGCGTCTTCAAAGGCTTTTTCACTATTGAAGAGAAAGTGGAGCGCCATGAGGATACAAGCCGCCACTTCCTGACGGTTGAAGATCGCAGCTGGAAGATGTTTTATCAACCGATTGGGCGCTCGGTCCTGTTTATTGCCCGCCATGTCACACTGATTCAGTCCGGCAATATCAGAACCTATCTCGCCTGGTCGCTGGCAACTATTGTTCTGTTATTATGGTTGGTGTCTTTATGATAGCCGCAATTGCAAGCAGCGACATTCTTTTAGATTCGGTTTCCGGCAGTGATCTGTTAAATCCGTTTGCCTGGTTGATGGCGATTCTGCAGGCGTTTTTATTTGTGCTGTTGTCGCCGCTTTTGAGTGGCTGGATACACAAATGCAAGGCTTTTTTGCAGAATCGTCGGGGTGCGCCGGTGCTGCAGCCCTACCGCGACTTACGCAAATTGTTTGGCAAAGAAGCCATCGTTGCTGAGACGACCAGCATTATATTCCGCATTGCGCCTTATATTGTCTTTTCATCGACTTTACTGGCTGTGGCTGTTATTCCACTGGTTGCCACGATGCTGCCAACGGCAGCCATTGCAGACATCATTGTGCTGATCGGTTTTCTCGCACTGGGTCGTTTTTTTCTGGTGCTGGCCGGACTGGATGCGGGCACAGCGTTTGGCGGCATGGGCAGTTCGCGAGAAACGATGATTTCATCAATGGCCGAACCCGCCGCCTTGATGGCCATTTTTATTTTGGCGATGACGGTTCACACCACCAATCTGGCTGCGGCGATTGAGCTTTCACTGCAAAATGGCTTTGTGATTCGGCCTTCTTTCCTGTTTGCATTGATTGCGCTGCTGATGGTTGCGGTGGCTGAAACCGGGCGCATTCCGATTGATAATCCTTCAACACACCTTGAACTGACCATGATTCATGAGGCGATGTTGCTCGAATACAGCGGTCGCCATCTTGCTTTGATGGAATGGTCGGCATCACTCAAGCTAATGTTGTATGGCGTTCTGATTAGCAATATTTTCTTCCCCTGGGGGATTGCAACCGAGCTAACCGTCCCGGCGATTCTGATGGCGTTGCTGGCCATTATTTTAAAACTGTTTGTACTGGCGATGATTCTGGCGCTATCAGAAACGGTTCTGGCTAAAATGCGTGTCTTCCGCGCGCCACAATATCTGAATCTGGCTTTTTTCCTTGCCCTGCTCGGCATGATTTCGCATTTGGTTCTGGAGGTTCATGTCTAATGGATTACCTGTCGACTCTGCCTCTCAGCGGGCAATTGATTAACCTGCTGGCGGCGCTGGTTCTACTGACATCGTTCATGTTGCTGGTTCAACTCAGGCTGGTCAGCGTCATTCATACCTTTGCCTGGCAAGGCGCGCTGGTAGCCGCAGTAACAGTCATTGTTGCGTGGTCAGGCCATCACGGCCATCTTTATCTATCGGCATTGATTACATTTGTCATTAAAGCAATGTTCATTCCCTGGCTCTTGCACTACCACGTCAATAGCCTCGGACTGCGCCGTTATGTGTCGGCTCATCCGCCAGTAACTGGCTTGATGATAGCGTCAATGCTGGTTGTTTTTAGCTATTACATCATTTTGCCGATCGAACTAATCGGTGATGTGGGCGAATCACGCAATATCATCGCCATTACATTATCTGTGGTGCTGATTGGTCTGCTCGGCATGATTATCCGGCATCATGCGATTGGCCAGGTGGTCAGCTTCATGTCGATCGAGAATGGCTTGTTCTTTGCGGCTGTAGCAACCACAAAGGGAATGCCGCTGGTGGTTGAACTAGGTATCGCGTTTGACGTCCTGGTCGCGGCGGTTCTGTTTGGCGTTTTCTTTTTTGATATTCATGGTCGGGTAGGCAGTATGGATGTCGATGATATGACGCGACTTTCGGAAACCAGGGATTGACAAGCATGGATTATATTCACGCAACGCTTCTGATTCCATTGCTGTCCGCCATTGTCATGGCGTTCATGCCAAACCTGCGCCTCTCAAGCTGGCTCAACGTCACTGTATCAAGCGCCAATTTTGTGGTTTCTGCGTTATTGATGCTCAAGGTGATGGAGCATGGCGCATTTAAAAATAACTGGTTCCAGATTGATGAGTTTAACGTTTATCTGGTTGTACTGACCACATTCGTCGCCATGACAACGTCTATCTTTTCACGCCCTTATATGGAGCATGTGTGCCACATGGGCTGGACCAATAAAAAGGGGATGCGCCTGTATCATTCGATGTACCAGTTATTCCAGTTCACCATGCTGGCTGCATTGACTACCAATAATCTGGGCGTTTTATGGATTTCAGTCGAAGGCGCTACCCTGGCGACCGTTTTGCTGGTCAGTCTGTATCGCACCCCGGAAGCCATCGAAGCCGCCTGGAAGTATTTCATGCTGTGCGGCACCGGCATAGCAATGGCGCTGTTTGGCACTGTATTGCTTTATTTTGCAGCCCAGCATATCCCCGGTTTTGATGCTGAACAGGGCCTTACCTGGAGCGTTCTTTTTGAATCTTCCAAACAGATGCATCCGGTTATTATTTCAATTGCATTTGTTTTTCTGCTGGTTGGCTATGGCACCAAAGTTGGCCTGGTTCCGTTGCATAACTGGCTGCCCGATGCGCATTCGGAAGGGCCGACACCGATGTCGGCGGTTCTTTCCGGCTTATTGCTGAATGTCGCACTGTATGCAGTGATCCGCATGAAAATGATCGTCGATAATGCCCTAGTCAGCTCCAATCACCCACATCTGGCCGGTTATATGCTGATGAGTTTTGGATTGTTGTCGTTTGTGGTCGCCGCTTTTTTCCTGCACCGTCAGCGTGATATCAAACGCATGTTCAGTTATTCGTCGATAGAGCACATGGGCCTGATGACATTTGCATTCGGCATTGGCGGGCCGCTTGCAACCTTTGCGGGCCTTTTTCACATGCTGGTGCATTCACTGACTAAATCAGCGATATTTGTCACGGTCGGACACGCTACACATATTTCCGGCACTCAGAATATTGAAAAAATCCGTGGTTTGATTCGCACCCAGCCATCGGTTGGTTGGCCCTTGTTACTTGGCGTTGCTGCAATTGCGGGTTTTCCTCCGTTTGGTATTTTTACCAGTGAGTTTCTATTATTGATTGCAACCATGAAATCATGGCCCTGGCTTGCGCCTATCCTGTTAATTGGTCTGGCGATCGCTTTTGCCGGCCTGTTCCGCTTTTTACATCCGATGGTTTATGGTGAAGTCCCCGACGGACAGCAAGCAGTCAAGGCGAATATGTGGCCGGTCATACTGCATTTGATTCTGGTTTTGTGGCTCGGCCTTTATATACCTGATACGCTCGCTAACTGGCTCAATGAAGCCACCCGGTTTATTTCAGGCACGAGCGTATTGTAAGTTGGCAATGAGTAACAACATGGACAAGGCCCCAATAACCGATCATACAAACAGTGCAGCAACGAATGTCGTTACACAGAACGATGCGTCTGATAACTGGATTGACGCCCTCAAAAACCAGATTGGCTCGGGGCGCATTACCGAACAGCCTGATTCTGACAAGCTTGCTTGTATTCACTGGAAGGTAGCCGCAAACAGCTGGGAAATTGTCGCTAAAGAAGCACATGCGCTTAACGCTCGCTGGGCGGCTGGCTGGGCGGATCATCAACTTGATCATTCCGGTGAGGTCGTTATTGATCAATTTTCACTGTTTGTCCTGTTTGTGATCAGGGGGCGCTATGTACTGGTCGAAACACAGCTTGAAAACACACAGGATGACTCATTACCAGAAATAGCATCCCATTCTGCCTTCTATCCTGGCGCATCTCGCTGTGAGCGCCACACAAGCGACATGTTTGGCATCTGCTTCAACAAGCTGGATAAAAGCATCGATTCACGTCGCTGGACGCGCCATCAGGCCTGGAAAGAAGATGAGTATCCCTTGCGCCACGGTTTCCCGCTTGAGGGACATCCGCGACATCGAACCCCCGCCGATGGCGAATACCCGTTTGAGCGGATTGATGGTATTTCGGTTTATGAAATTCCGGTTGGTCCGATTCATGCAGGCGTGATCGAACCGGGACATTTTCGCTTTAGTGCAGCAGGTGAAGACATCATTCAGCTTGAGCAGCATCTTGCCTATGTACACAAGGGGATTGAAAAACTTGCCGTTGGCCGCGACCCAGCTGCTTTGGCGCGGCTTGCGGGAAGAGTATCCGGCGATAGCACAGTCGCTCATGGTTGGGCCGCCTGCCAGGCAATGGAGTCGGCGGCGGAAATTGAAATACCCGAGCGCGCCAGCGCCTTACGCGGCCTGTTGTGTGAACGTGAACGGGTCGCAAATCATCTTGGCGATATTGGCGCAATTTGCAATGATGTCGGCTTCGCGTTTGCCCACATCCAGTTCGGGCGCTTACGTGAATTATGGCAGCGGCGCAGCCAGCAATTATTCAAACACCGTTTCATGATGGATAACGTCATTCCTGGTGGGGTTGTTCATGACATTAGCGAAGAAAACGCAACACTGTTAAACAGCGAAATTTCCGCTTTGATCGAGCATGTTTCGCAACTGGCTAACATACTTGAAGATAATGCCTCACTGATGGATAGACTGGTCACAACTGGTTACCTGAGTGAACAGACGGCGCGCCGCTTTGGCGCACTGGGATATGTTGCTCGCGCCAGCGGCATGGATGACGATGTTCGCTTACACAAACCGTATCCGCCTTATCAGGATAATCCGCTAAATTGCCCGTTACTGGAGCAGGGCGACGTGGCTTCACGGCTTAAAATCCGTGTTCAGGAAGTCGTTGCATCATTACAATTTCAACGCAAATTGTTACGCAACTTACCTGAAGGTCCAATCAGCATGGCATTTGAAGCGCCCGTAAATACACATGGGCTAGGGATCCTGGAAGGCTGGCGCGGTGAGATTGTCACCTATGTCCGTTTCGATCATGAGGGAAAAATAGCGCGATTTTATCCCCGCGACCCCAGCTGGTTTAACTGGCCCTGTCTGCAACAGATTGTAAAGAATAATATCGTTCCTGACTTCCCGGTATGCAACAAGTCAGTCAATGGATCGTATTCTGGCGTCGATTTGTAATGCTCTGACATTAAATTAGAAGCAATAGAAAAAATGTAGCAGTAAAAACAATATGTTAAGAATAGTAAACACCATTTTCAGAACAGGAACGCTCAGTGAAGAGATCGCGCCGCTCTCTGACGATGAATTCGAAGCGCTAGGCTTTGAGGTAAAATCAGCACTGGACAAGCGTTTCGATGGCAGTCTGGCGATACGCTCAGTCGATAGCGGCTCCTGCAACGGCTGTGAACTCGAAGTTAACGCACTCGCCAACCCGTTTTACGACCTGGCCCGCTTTGGCGTGCATATGGTCGCTTCACCGCGCCATGCCGATGCCTTATTAGTCACGGGCGTCGTCAGCCGCCATATGCAAAGCGCACTGTTGCGCGCCGTTGAATCAACGCCAAAACCCAAAATCATTATTGCCGCTGGTGAATGCGCCTGCAACGGCGGAGAATTTGGCGTGTCATACGCCTCATGCGGCGCCGTTCAGAATGTGCTCGATGTGGACGTCAGTATTCCTGGTTGTCCGCCTACGCCCACCGACCTGCTAAGGGGAATCTTGCTGGCTGTTTCAGACTAAAAACATTTCAACGCGCCAAACTGTTTTTCCTTTAATTTCGTCAGTTTTGTCAATGTGCCGCCAAATTCGATTGCAATCGCACAAATTTATTGCCTCCTGCTCAATGTATTCTGTAGTCAAATCCCATAAATGTTTAGCCAGAGCGAAGGTTTTGAGAGGCTCGACTGGAATGACTGATTTGGTGCAAAAAAATAATTTTGCCTAGTGATTGTGCATAATGAATAAATAAAAAATTGGGCATCGTTTTTATTATATCTAAAAAACAAGTACTTATGACGCTTAAGTTGTTTTTGATCGATCGTCTGATTTTAGGCATGTTTTTTGCTTCCTGTTTAGTACGCATGGTGGATTAATACATTAGCTAATCAGAGGATAATAGAAATTATGCTCAATATTTCAGGGGCGCCGCGCCGTCCTGTCGTCCTTGTCATACTGGATGGCGTCGGCATCAATCCCAGTAAGCGCTACAATGGCGTACTGGAAGCCGATACGCCAAATCTTGATGATTATTTCAGTCGTTTCCCACACACTGCGCTAAGAGCCTCGGGCGCATCTGTGGGTCTGCCAGACGGTCAGATGGGAAATTCAGAAGTCGGCCATCTGACCCTCGGTGCAGGCTCGGTGATTCGCCAGGATCTGGTTCGCATCAATGACGCTATCGCCAGTGAAGAATTTTTCTTTAACGCCGCCTTGCTTGATTCGATAGGATTGGCGAGAAAGCACAACAAACCGCTTCACTTGCTGGGTCTGGTTTCGGATGGGGGCGTACATAGTCATCTGGATCACCTGATCGCCTTGATCAAGCTGTGCAAAATGCAACAGGTAAAGCCTTTGCTGCACATGATACTGGATGGCAGAGACGCCGCGCCGCAATCCGCCCTGGATTACCTGAATAAAATCGAACCTTTGTTACATGAAAGCGGCGGCGCTATCGCCAGTATTATGGGTCGCTATTACGCAATGGATCGCGATAACAACTGGGAGCGCACCGAGCTTGCATGGCGCGCACTGACGCTTGGCAAAGGTCATCACTCGAAAAGCGCCAGATCGGCCATTCTGAGCGCTTATTCGGCGGGCGATACCGATGAGTTTATCCAGCCGATATTGCTCCCCGTATTTAGCGCGATCGGAAAAGATGATCCCGTAATCTGTTTTAATTTTCGCAAGGACCGGCCAAGACAGATTGTCGCGGCGCTGGGCGATCCTGGCTTTAGTGGTTTTGACCGCGGCGACACGCCTTTGGCCTCGGTTACCTGTTTAATGCCGTACGATCGCAATCTGCCGCTACCCTATGCTTTTGAGCCTGAGCAACCCGCGACCACGCTGGCGCATGTGATCAGCTCGCTGGGACTGGCCCAGTTTCATTGTGCGGAAACCGAAAAATATGCGCATGTCACCTATTTTTTCAATGGTGGTCACACCGAGCCCTACCCGGGTGAAGAGCAAACTTTGATTCCATCACCCAATGTCGCCACCTATGATAAAAAACCATCCATGAGCGCCAGGGAAGTTGCCGATACCGTCGTGGGCGCCATCAGCAAAGGGAAATATGCATTTATCGTAGTAAATTTCGCCAACGGCGACATGGTCGGACATACCGCAAAACAGGACGCGGTGATAGAAGCCGTTGAAACGCTGGACAGTGAAGCAACGCGGGTAATGGAAGCGGCTGAAAACGCGGGCTATTCTGTTTTGCTGACGGCGGATCACGGAAACTGCGAAGAAATGGTCGATCCGTTTACAGGCGATCCGCATACCCAGCACACCATCTATCCGGTTCCTTGTCTGATTGTTGACGAACATAACTGGCAATTGTCTTCCGATAGCGGGCTTGCAAATGTTGCGCCAACTTTGCTGGAACTGATGGGCATCAATCCGCCTGCGGGTATGACGGAACCCTCACTGTTATTGCGAGAAATACCGGGCAAAAGGCGTCGCGAACGACATGACAACGAAAGACTACGCCAAGTTGCCTGATGTAATAAAAAAACGATATTCCAGCCTGCTTTGCTGTTTTGCGGATAGGGTGTCGCTTAAACATGCGTGAAGTTAAGCTGGTTCATTATCTGAATTATGATGTTGCATTTTCGGCGTTGAATCTGCAGATTACTCGCTCTCATAGGGGTATTAGATGATAATGATGGTTTTCTTGTTTTAGGTCAAAACCTTAGCGGTTTTATTCGAATGTCATTTGAATGTCGTCATGGCCCGCTTATGCTATATTTTTCGACTATGTCCACGAGGTTTTAAAACAGTGCATGGTTAAAAAACAATTACAAGAGAGCTTCTATCATTTTTTGTAACTAGAACAAAATTCTTGTTCATGGGGTTACCCACAAATCTATCTGGTAAATCATTATGACGAATAAGCAAAAGGTTTTTTCCTTCACGGAAGGGGATGGCAAAAATAAACAACTATTAGGCGGCAAGGGCGCAAACCTTTGTGAAATGACGCAAATTGGACTGAATGTACCGCCGGGCTTTGTGATTAGCACCGAGGCTTGTCTGGAATATCTGGCTTCAGAGAATAAGGAGCTACCTTCAAGTGTCATGGAGCAGGTCAAGGAACAGATCAAACGCGTGGAAAAGACCACGGGTAAAGGTTTTGGCGATAAAGATAATCCATTGTTGATATCAGTGCGTTCCGGATCTGCCATATCCATGCCTGGAATGATGGATACGATACTCAATCTTGGACTGAATTCAGAAACGCTTCAAGGCGAAATCATGCAAACGGGCGATGCGCGTTTTGGCTATGATGCATACAGGCGGTTTATTCAGTTATTTGGCAAAGTCGCATTGAATATTCCGGATGAGCTATTTGACGAACAGTTTGAAGCGGTAAAACAACGCTCTCATGTTAGCGAAGATATTGGCTTGTCGGCAGATGACCTGCAAGAAATCTGTCAAAGGTTTCTGCAGGTCTATGAAGAGCAAACTGGTAGTTCCTTTCCGGAAGATCCGTATGAACAATTGGAAATTTCAATTAAGGCGGTTTTTGATTCCTGGATGGGAAAACGCGCGATTGATTATCGGCGAGAATTTAATATCACGCCTGATATGGCGAATGGCACCGCAGTTAATATTTGCACCATGGTGTTTGGCAATAGGGGAAATGATTCTGCAACTGGCGTTGCTTTCACGCGCAACCCTGGCACCGGTGAAAATAAATTATATGGCGAATATCTGACCAATGCACAGGGAGAGGATGTAGTTGCAGGAATCCGAACACCGAAACAACTGGATGTAATGGCCGATGAAATGCCAGAGATGTTTCGACAGCTGGCCGTTCTGAGGGAAAAACTGGAACAACACTACCGCGAAGTACAGGATTTCGAGTTCACCATAGAACGCGGTACGCTTTATTGCTTGCAAACTCGTAATGGAAAAATGAATGCTGCTGCTATGGTGCGTTCATCGGTTGAAATGGTTAAAGAAGGTTTGATTAGCAAGAAAGAGGCTTTATTGCGTATTCAACCTGAGCTGCTGGAGCAAATGCTATACCCTAGGCTTGATCCGAGTATTACAATCGAACCTCTTGCCCAGGGGTTGCCCGCCTCTCCGGGAGCGGCTTTTGGGCATGCTGTCTTTGATGCCGACAGGGCTGAGCTGTTAGGACGAAAAGAGGGTAAACGCGTCATTTTATTGCGTGAAGAAACCAAACCCGAAGACATCCATGGTTTTTTCTCGTCCGAAGGGATATTGACAAGTCGCGGTGGAAAAACATCTCATGCCGCCGTTGTCGCCAGGGGAATGGGAAAACCCTGTGTTGCAGGCGCTGAGGGTATTCAGGTTGACGTGATGCGACGTGAGGCGTATGTAGGAGACAGGGTTATTAAAGAAGGGGATATCATTACGATTGACGGAACCAGTGGTAATGTCTATCTGGGTGAAGTGCCTACAGTCGAACCGGATTTTTCAACAGAATTGAATACGTTGCTTGACTGGGCCGATGAAATGGCGCGCCTGGGTGTGATGGCGAATGCCGATACTGTGGTCGATGCTGAACGCGCATTACGATATGGGGCTAAGGGTATTGGTTTGTGTCGCACCGAACGAATGTTCAATGATCAGACGCGTTTGCCCGTAGTCATTGAGATGATTATGGCGGAAAGTAAACAGCAAAGGGAGGAAGCGCTTAACAAACTTCTTCCCATGCAACGCGCAGATTTCCAGGCGCTGTTGGAAACCATGTCGCCTAATCCAGTCACTATCCGTTTGCTGGATCCTCCCATCCATGAATTTTTACCCTCTGAAAAGCAACTTGAGGATGATATTGAAAAATTGAATTCCCTACGACGTTCTGCACTGGGCGTAGAAGTTCTTGCGAATAGCGTTAGCCTACTTGATTTGAGTGACGAAGGTGTGTCCAGGATTCAAGATGCACAGGGAATGGTTGACCCTTATCTGGTCGAAAAAACCATCAAGGTAAAAGAAACCATGTTGCGCAAGGTGCGTATGCTTTTTGAAACAAACCCCATGCTGGGGCATCGCGGTGTGCGTTTAGGGATTACTTTTCCTGAAATTTATGCCATGCAAATAAGGGCGGTGCTTGAAGCAACGGCTGAATGTGCGCGCAAAGGCATTGATGTTTATCCTCAGGTCATGGTTCCCCAGGTATGTACTGCACAAGAGCTTGTTTTCGTAAAAACCCATGTTGACCAGATTCGCAAAGAAGCGGAGGAGAAATGCGGACAAAAACTTCATTTCAAGTTTGGCACCATGATTGAAGTCGTGCGCGCCTGTATGCGAGCAGAATCGCTGGCTAAAGAAGCAGAGTTTTTCTCGTTTGGAACCAATGACCTTACCCAGGCGACATTCTCATTCTCCCGTGAAGATGCTGAAAACAAGTTTCTGCCGCTATATAACGAGAATGGCATTCTGCAGGATAACCCGTTTGAAGTACTGGATACCAAGGGCACAGGAAAATTAATGAAACTCGCCGTGGAATGGGGTCGAAAGCAGCGCCCGGATTTAAGTGTCGGTATTTGCGGAGAACACGGGGGACATCCTGAATCCATACGATTCTGCCAGAAAGCAGGCTTGAACTATGTTTCCTGTTCAGCTCCAAGAGTTCCAGTTGCGCGTCTTGCTGCGGCGCATGCAAGCTTGACTGAATAAAATAAAGTAACATTTAGCCTGCTACTCTAGTTATGAGAGTTATTACTCGTCGCCAAACACAGTACCCACATTTCTGGCGCTAATTAGCCAGGGGTGGTTCCGCGGGACAAGTTTCTTATTGCCTGCGACGTCTCGCAAGGGTACCGCTACGGCGTCGTCGCCTCTGGCGGCGACCATTATCCCGAATTGTTCCTGGGCGATCAGATCCGCGCAGGCGCTTCCGAGCCGGGTGGCAAGCAGTCGATCTGCAGCCGATGGTGTACCGCCGCGCTGCAAGTGGCCGAGGATGGTAACTCTGGATTCCAGTCCGGTCATGGTTTCAAGTTGCTGTGACAAGGAAACGGTGTGGTTTACATTGGCGGCTTCCAGTGCGGAAAGCTCCTGTTTGGCCTGTTTACGATTCTTTTTGTCAGTCGCCTTGTCTTTAGCGGCTCTTGCCGCGTTAACCAACCTGGCCTGATCTTCAGGCAGCGCGCCTTCGGCTACCGCAACAATGCTGAACTTCTTGCCGCCCTGTACCCGTTTGCGAATCGCTTCGGAAACAGTTTCCAGGCGGTAGGGTATTTCGGGAATTAATATGACATCTGCGCCGCCAGCGATGCCGGATCCCAGCGCCAGCCAGCCGGCGCGGTGCCCCATGATCTCTACCACGATGATACGGTGGTGACTGTGTGCGGTGCTGTGCAGACGGTCAATGGCGTCTGTGGCGATTCCAAGCGCCGTGTCGAATCCAAAGGTGGTGTCGGTCAGGGCGACATCGTTATCAATCGTCTTTGGCAATGTGATGATATTGAGCCCCTTCTGCATCAGTTGCAGGGCGTTCTTTTGGGTGCCGCCGCCGCCGATACAGACCAGCGCGTCAAGGTGGTTGGCGTGGTAATTTTCGACGATGACATCCGTCATATCCTGCTTTTTGCCGCCGAACACCATGCGGTGCGGCTTGTCCCTGCTGGTGCCGAGGATGGTTCCGCCCTTGGTCAGAATGCCGGATAGACTGTCGCTATCTAGGCGGATGCTGCGGTTATCCACCAGCCCGCGGAAACCATCAAGGAAACCAATGACTTGCATACCGTAGCGACCCAGGGCTGTTTTTCCTACGCCGCGAATCGCTGCATTAAGGCCAGGGCTATCGCCGCCTGCGGTGAGTATGCCAATGTGTTTGGTCATGGTTTGGTTCCTGTTTTTTATGGGTTAGGATTCCAAATCTATGGGAAAAATCATCTTTGCGCAAGGCAGAAGATCAAGTCGCCAATAATTAACCGCATTATTCATAGGCTCTTCATAATGATAAATAGATGTCGAGACTGTCTGCTTATCGTTCCGCCAGTTTGTGTATATAATTCATCACATTCTTCACAATTATATCGCAATGATCACCACCGAACTCATAGATTTTCATGCCCGCCGCATCGAGGTAGGTCTGAATCTGTCCTCGCAGTAAACGTCTGGCCCTGAAATAACGGGTTTTAACGGTTATCTGATTGATTTCCAGTATTTTTGCTGTTTCTTTAACACTAAACTGCTCAATGGCGCGTAAAATAAAAACGGTTCGAAAGTTCTCTGGTAAGGCATCAATATTCTGGTCAATCAGTTTTTGTAATTGTTTATTCTCCAGAAATCGATCAGGAAGGCCTTTATTGTTCATTGGCGGACTATCTTGCTTTGCTTGCCTAACGATCTCCATTTCATCATCTGGCATAGACACCTCTCTTTTATGCTTACGCAAATACATCAAGGCTTCATTGCGGGTAATGCTGACTAACCAGGCTATAAAACTGCCTGATTCTTGAAAATTTTCAAGCTTGGTATACGCCTTGATATGGGCTTCTTGAACAATATCCATGGCAGCAGCATCATCGCTTACTATACTTCGGGCAATACGGTATATGCGTTGATTATAGCGCCGCATAATACTGCCATAGGCATTGATATCTCCTTTTTTTATCCGTTTTATGATGTCTTCATCAGATACTTCGACAGAAGGAGCAACAACATTCCTGACATGCATGGTTTGAGGTTTTGTTATTTCTAACATTAATAAATATTCCTGTTGTTGTTATTAATCAAGTCGCTAATCAAGTCGCATGTTCATTTGCATTCAGATGATCCTGATGCCTGTTTCAAATAAGCAATCAAGTCAGCACGCTCCCTGTCATTCTTGACCCCTGCATAGCCCATAATTGTCCCTGGAATATTTTGTAATGGCGCTTTAAGGAAAGCGTCAAGTGTTGTCTCATTCCACACAATTTTGCTATTACGCATTGCGTCAGAATAGTCAAAGCCTTGCACTGTTCCTGCTTTACGTCCGAATAAATTACAATGCCTGGGCCCGGTTCGGTTGTCAGCAAAAGAATGACAGCCGATGCAACGATTATAAATATCCTTGCCCGTCAGTGGGTCGCCTGCATGCGCTGTATTAGTTAACAAAACAAGGCAAGAAAGGAGAGTGGCCGATAGTACCATGGATGTCGGTGATGGCTTTAGATGGCGTAGTTTTATCAGTACATTTTGTTTTGAAGGGGTCATCATCATCTCTTCGTTTGTATGGCTGGATAGCCTGCTAATAAGTTTTTAAAGGGTGGCGGACTGCGAGCGCATTCCTCTTTATCCGCCATCCTTTAGCTTTTATTCCAAACTGCAAATGTATTTATGAATAAAAAGCCTCTGGTACAGGATCAAGACCTAAAGCATTTCGTAAAACTGCCCAGTGCATTGCTTCGTCAGCAAGAATACTTGCTGCAGCGGCTGACAAATCACGATTATCAAATACTGGTATTGCGCCAACATAAGCGCTTACGGCGCCTCGTTCCAGACCCGCCGCAAACTCAAGCACATCTTTCTGCTTTTTCAATTTGCTAACAGGGAAGTTGTATTTTGGTTTTGCTGCAGCGGCGTGACCTCCCAGTTTTGTAACAGCAGCTGATAATGCATCAATATGTTCTTTGTGATGTCCCTGAAACTTTACCGCCACTTTTAGCACATCCGGGACAAGCAGACCGCTCTCCGCGCCCAGTTGATAGGCTGCAACAGCTTCGTGTTCTGCGCCAATCGCAGTGTTTAAAATACGGATATCCTGTTTCACGCTCGCATTGGCGCTGGAGCCAGAATCCGCCATTGCGAGTTTGGTCGAGCACCCGGCCAATAAAGCAACGGTAGTCGCTGAGAATGTTGAAGCGCCCGCTTTTCTTAAAAAGTTACGTCTGGATTGAAGTAGTGTCTCTGTAAATAAAGAAGCTTGTTTTTGATTTGTTTGTGATGACATTGTTTTTTCCTTTGTTTTTGGGTTGAAGTACTGGGTTGAAGTAAATTGTGGAGAATAAACTCATGTTTTTTGTTTGTTCAGCCCCAGGATGCAGGGGACAAAGGAAAGGTTCCCGTTTTCTACATTTTTTTTAAAATTAAAATTAAAGGGAACCTTTTTTGAAACCTCTGCATATTGATACGCATAGTCGCTTTGCACACTCAGGAGGAATCCATGAAAAAGCCAAAAAATACACAACTGCATTTTAGAAAGTAAAAGCTTGCTTAATATCAATGTGAAATCCTGAAAAAGGAAGATACTGTCGCTTTAATAGAAACAAAAGGGTGTAAGAGCATGACAAGAAAAATAGTCGCCATCATCGTTCTGGTTTTATGGAGTATCAATCTGTATGCAGATGATTCAACGATCAAGGGCTTGTTAAAAGAGATAGAGATCAAAGTAACCGCCAAAAATTATCAGGCAATTGAGAAGAACATTTATCCATTAAGCGATAAGTTTAATGTAAATTGGATTATTGGGGGGATTAAAAAACCGACCACGGTAGAATCTGAAGATAATGGCTTTAATCTGCAGGCGTTAAAAAAAATAGAAGCAAATGACAAGCGCTTTATGCCCTTGGCGAAATCCAGTTATTATAACGATGTAAAAAAAGCATTTCTTAAATCGTTCAAGGATGATAGTCCCAAAGCGTCCTTTATTAATAACTTGAAAAACGGTGCGAATGATATTTATATTCTTAAAAATCTGGACTCCAGGTCAATGGTTTTAATTTTCAGGAATAATAACCGCTACCAGCTTGTCTGGTGGAAAGAGATGATAAGGGTTGCCAAACAGCTCTAATACTTAGTAGCTGATATCTTCCAGCCTGGGCGCATCTATCAGGAATACATTGGGCGCGGTTTCTACTATGAGCCGCTGTCGCTTGAATTCAGCGATGGTGCGGCTGGCTGTTTCAGTGGTAATGCCGAGCATTGCGCCCATATCTTCGCGGCTGAACAGGGTGCAGGTATTGGCCGGATTGCCTTTTGCAAGCATTAGCAATAAACGCGAGACGCGCTGTTTTGAGGGGCCTGTGGATAATTCGGTGACCCACGCGTCCGCTTCATCCAGAGCGCGTTGCCAGCGTTTCATCAGTTCTTTGTGTAATTCCGGGTTTGCTTCGGACAGCTCTTGAGCGGCGCTTGACGGATAGCGGCAAACTTCGGTGGTATGCAGCGTAATGGCGTCGTGCTTATAGACCGGGTCAAGCACCGCTTCCAGGCCAATCACGTCCGAGGTGCGTAATAAACGGACGATGCGCTGAGTGCCGTCGGGCAGATACTGCACCAGTTTAACCAGGCCGCTGCGGATGGTGTACATGTATTCCGCCTTGTCTCCCGCGCCGTAAATCCTACTGCCTGCTTTCAATTCGAACTGGTCAATCGGCTTATGCAGCATCTCAAAATCTTTTTCGTCCAGACCGGCAAATAAAACGGAATTTCGTATGGCGCACTGGCTGCAGTTGGCGACGCCCTGCCACGCCTGTTTTAGCTGGATATGATACATGCCGGTAGCTTACCGTATGATCAATGCAGATGCGACCCTTTCTCGCTGGATACAAAAAAAGCGCCATCCCGGTCAGGCCGGAATGGCGCTTTGATTTTACGGGTTCAAGACCGTATTACTTTTTGCTAAAGGTAAATCTACCTTCTTGCGCGTCAATGTAGATATGATCCCCGCTTGCATATTCGCCTGCGAGTATCTTTTGCGCCAGAGGATTCTCGATTTCTGACTGGATGGCGCGCTTCAATGGACGTGCGCCATAGACAGGATCGAAACCTTCTTCGCCCAGCAGGTCAAGCGCAGCATCGGAGAATTCCAGCGTCATTTCGGTATCAGCCAGACGCTCGTTAAGGTGTCTTAACTGAATTGCCGCGATCTGACGTATTTCTTTCTTGCCGAGAGGTCTGAAGACCACGCTGTCGTCAATACGGTTAATGAATTCGGGGCGGAAATGTCCGCCGACGATTTCCATCACCGCCGCTTTCATATCTTCATACTGACCGCCCGCCATGGACTGGATCATGTCCGAACCGAGGTTGGAGGTCATTACGATAACCGTATTTTTAAAGTCTACGGTGCGTCCCTGCCCATCGGTGAGGCGACCATCATCCAGCACTTGCAGCAGAATGTTAAACACATCCGGATGCGCTTTTTCGACCTCATCCATGAGCACCACGGAGTAGGGCTTGCGGCGCACCAGTTCGGTCAGATAGCCGCCTTCTTCATAGCCGACATAGCCTGGAGGGGCGCCGATCAAACGCGCTACGGAGTGCTTCTCCATGAACTCGGACATATCAATACGCACCATCGCATCAGGCGTATCGAACAGGAAGGTCGCGAGCGCCTTGGTCAGTTCGGTCTTGCCGACACCGGTTGGGCCAAGGAACAGGAAGGAGCCATTGGGCCGGTTTGGATCGGATAAACCGGCGCGCGAGCGGCGGATGGCGTTAGAAACCGCAATAACAGCTTCATCCTGCCCAATAACCTGCTTGCGCAATTCATCTTCCATGCGTAATAGTTTTTCGCGTTCGCCTTCGAGCATTTTGGAAACCGGAATGCCGGTCCAGTTGGCTACTATTTCGGCAATTTCGTTTTCAGTCACCTTGTTGCGCAATAACTGGAATTCTTCTTTGGTGTCGGCCTTGCTGGCTTCTTCCAGTTGTTTTTCAAGTTCCGGAATGCGGCCGTATTGCAACTCGGACATGCGTTGTAAATCACCGGCGCGGTGTGCTGTTTCCAGCTCAATACGCGCCTGATCCAGTTCTTCCTTGATATGCGCCGTGCCCTGTACAGCGGCCTTTTCCGATTTCCAGATTTCTTCCAGGTCGGAATATTCTTTTTCCAGTTCGGCGATTCTTTCTTCCAGTTCTTCCAGACGTTTTTTGGACGCCTCGTCGGATTCCTTTTTCAACGCCTCGCGCTCGATTTTGTACTGGATCAGCTTACGCTCCAGTTTATCCATCGCTTCAGGCTTGGAGTCTATTTCCAGACGAATGCGCGATGCGGCCTCGTCAATCAGGTCGATCGCCTTGTCCGGCAATTGCCTGTCCGTGATATAGCGATGTGATAATGTCGCCGCTGCAACGATGGCTGGATCCGTAATTTCCACGCCATGATGCGCTTCGTAGCGTTCTTTCAGGCCGCGCAGAATCGCAATGGTGTCTTCAACGGTAGGTTCGTCCACGATAATTTTCTGGAAACGACGCTCCAGTGCGGCGTCCTTTTCGATGTATTTTTTGTATTCATCCAGTGTGGTTGCGCCTACGCAGTGCAGTTCGCCGCGCGCCAACGCGGGTTTGAGCATGTTGCCCGCATCCATTGCGCCTTCCGAAGCGCCTGCGCCCACCATGGTGTGAATTTCATCAATGAACATGATGATGTTGCCTTCGGATTTGGCGACATCATTGAGTACTGCCTTTAAGCGTTCTTCAAATTCGCCCCGGAATTTTGCGCCCGCCAGCAAAGCCGCGAGATCAAGCGACAACAAGCGTTTTCCCTTGACGCTATCAGGCACTTCACCGTTGACGATGCGTTGCGCCAAGCCTTCGACCAGCGCTGTTTTACCCACACCGGGTTCGCCGATGATAACCGGGTTGTTCTTGGTGCGCCGTTGCAGTATTTGCACCATGCGGCGGATTTCTTCATCGCGTCCGATAATCGGATCAATCTTGCCCTGTTCGGCGCGTTCGGTCAGGTCAATGGTGTATTTTTTGAGCGCTTCGCGCTGGTCTTCTGCATTTGGGTCATCCACGGTTTGTCCTCCACGCATGGATTCGATGGCTTTTTCAACGGCTTCTTTGGTTGCGCCGTTATTGCGTAAAATATCGCCTACCTCGCCCTTGTCTTCCAGCACGGCAAGCACGAATAGTTCTGACGAAATGTACTGATCATTGCGTTTTTGCGCGAGCTTGTCGGTGACATTCAATAGACGCGATAAGTCGTTGGAAATATGCACATCGCCCACGTCGCCGCCGGAGACCGAGGGCAGGCGGTCGAGCGCTTCACCGAGTTGCGAGCGTATCAGATTAACGTTCGCGCCGGCCTGCATCAACAGGCTGCGTGTGCTGCCACCTTCCTGATCCAGCAAAGCGATCATCAGATGCACGGGTTCAATAAACTGGTGGTCTTTACCTAGCGCCAGCGATTGCGCATCTTGCAACGCCAGTTGAAATTTGCTGGTAAGTTTGTCTGTTCTCATAGTTTGGGTTCCTTAAACTCTGTTTTTATGGATGTTGTTTACTTGCGATAGTTGCTAACAATAGCCGCTAACATTCGGTCGGTCAGGGGATATTTCAACCTAAAATCCTCAGTTGAGCAGGCTTGAGTGCGCGGCTGTGGTGGTGCAGGTCAAGGCGTAACTGCGCGGAATGGTTATTCCCTTTCAAGCAGTTAGAACGCAGATATGCGCCATCACAGTTGTGCAATCCAGCCTGAAGCGATTTCACCCTGAGAGGGAGATTAATAATTTGCTTATATAAATGATAATTCATAAGCTTTTTAGCCATCGTAGCGTTCAACTAAGGAATTTAGGTTCAATGTCTCAAGACCGAATGCGTCATCTCGTTAAAATATAGGCGAATTATGTCTTTGTTGATATTTTTTTACTGTCATCTGACTGACATTAACTGCATATTTGCCTTTGTACTTACCATCACAAGCTCAACTATACTTTACTGCAATAAATTACTTGTTTTTAATACTATAGCTTCTTTCCAGCGCTTCGCGTTGTTTTCTTGCCTGATTGACAATCGCGGGAATTCTTGATTTGAATTGTTTGTGTAGCGCTTTCATTGCCGGATTCGCCCTGGATAATCCCAGTTTTTGTGCCAGGTAGTCGGCTTCCAGCGCGTACAGAATCAGGTTCAGCGCTTTTTGGTCATTGCCTTGCAGCGCTTTCCAGCCGCTCAACACCTTTTGCAGGGGTAGTTGCAGATCGGGGTTATCCTTGAGGTAATAAATAACTTCTTCATGACGTTGCGCGGCTATGCGGATATTTTCCTGTAGCTTGCGTACTTCCATGGCCAGTGCTTTATCCCTTGCGCCTAAAAATTCAAGCAGTGTGTTTACAGCCTCGATACTAAAAGGCATTATCTCGGGTGCCTGGTTATTTTTAAGTTTGATAGATTGTTTTTTACGATTATTTTTACGACTTTTTTTTCTTTTATTCTCTTTTGGTGCATTCAGAAGTCGTCGCGCTTGATCTATGCCCTTAACCAGGTCATCCTGTACGCCACGAATATTTAGCTGGTTATCCTTATTGACCTTGGCGATCTGCTCATTTAGCTGGACTGCCCGGGTGTAGAACTTGCCGAAC
>JANTHA010000004.1 GCA_024762625.1 Thiotrichaceae bacterium | reverse complement strand
AGCGCTGAGTATTTCCAGATTATCCGCCCTATTCCCCAACAGCTGGATATTATCCGCCTGGCTCTGCTTGATCAGCCGTTCCAGATTGTTTTTTTCTTCACCCTCGCCAACGATTAATAGTTGTGCCCCCTGAATGCCCTTGAATGCGTCAATCAACAGATCAAAGCGCTTCACGGACGCTAGCCTGCCGAGCGCGACCATGACGATATCTTGCGAAGGTAAGGCAAGTTCATTGAGCAAATAGTGGCGATTTTTGATGCGCTGTGGATCAATCTGCAAGCCATTGTAAACGACGCTTTTGTGTGGATTAGCCAGTTTCTCCAGCACGCTTGCCGACACGCCTATCACCCAGTCAAATGATTCGAACGCCTTTAAATTGCGCTTCAGACTATGCAGGGTCGCCACCCGCTTGCTCTGTGCTGGTAAAAAAGCTTTCAGGCTGTCGATGATTGATGTGGCTTTACTGGCTTGTGCATGAATAATGTCTGGCGAGATAGTGCGAAGCAGCATCGCCACCCGGAATAGTAAAAGTGGATTACGACGACCTTTGCTTAAATCGACAGGATGAAATTGAACAGCGCCGGATAATCGCCCGGCGTATTTGCGATGCGCAAGCAGGTGAACATCGTGTATTCTTGCCAGTGCATTCGCCAGACCCATGACATGATTTTCCAGCCCGCCTTCTTCATCTCCCGCCATGATCAGACAAATTTTCATTTTTTGACGCCTCGCTTGCCGGTTTTTAGCTTTAGCCGAAACGCATAAAAATTATCCTTGCCGCTGATGGTAATCCGTTTCAGACGGTAAGGGTCCGCGCTGCTTAAATCATCAATGCCTTTTTCAACCGTGGTCGCGCTCGCATATCCCGCTTGCTCAACCAGTTTTACATCCGTCTCATCATAAAGACCAAACGGATAACAAAAAGCGTCACATTCAATGCCAAATATTTCCTGAAGCTGTTTTCTGGAATTCATGATTTCCACTTTTTTTTGCGCGTCGCCAAGCGTCGGTAGATTTTCATGGGTGATTGAATGCGAGCCGATTTCGATCAGACCGGTGTTGAGCAGTTCCCTAACCTCCTCATCCTGCAATTTCGCTTCTTTCATCAACTCGCCGGATGTATTTTCAGGCTTGCGTTTGCTTGACCATTCACGCTTGTGCCTGTCAACCACAAGATAAATTGTCGCCCTGGCGCGGTATTTCTTCAGGATGGGCAGCGCATTTTGTAGATTATCCTGATAGCCGTCATCAAACGTGATCGCTACGCTTTTCTCCGGCAAATTATTTTTTGACTGGATTAATTCGCTCATTGTAAAAAAACGCCAACCCTGCTCGCTCAGGTAACGAATCTGCTTTTCAAACATTGCGGGAGAAACACGTAGCGAATTGAATTTTGCGCCTTTGACGGGATTGTGAATCATGTGGTACATCAAAATACGCGGCTGCTTGTAGTCAACCGCCCTTTTCCACCAGGCGTAACGTCGCGAATAGTAAAGCGCCAGCGCAAGTACAGCGATGAAAACAACAATATCCAGGGTAAACCAGCTCACGTCAATGACTCATATAGCGTCACGGTTTGCTCCAGCATGACCTGTTTGTTGTATGCTGTCTGCGCCTGTTGCGGCGGCAATATCTGTTTATTATAGAGTTGCCGACATTTATCAGCGATGCCCATTTTATCCTTGAGCGGAGCCAGTCCCTGAGGATATATTGCGCCCAGCGTTTCCCCTACGCCGCCGTGGTCATAGGCGATCACGGCCTTTCCCAGACTGACTGCTTCAACCGCTGTTCTGCCAAAGGATTCCGGCTTGGTGGATAAAGACACAATCGCATCAGAGATGGCGTAGATCTGTTTCATGTCGCTACGATAGCCTGTAAAGCTGATATGGTATTCAAGACCTTCGTCTTTAACACGCTGATAAAGCGACTGTGCATACTGTCGTCGTTTCGGGTCTTCCCCGCCAACTATCAGGCCATGAACATTGGGAATTGAGCTTTGCAGTTGTTTGATCACGTCAATAAAATCATTATGTCCTTTCAGCCGCGTCAAGCGCCCCGGCAGGGTCAGCAACCACTTGCCCTGTGTTTCAGGAAAATCCTCGCGCCAACTAGCTTGCCAGTCGGCATCCGGCTGATAGCCAAAGGGAAATTCCTCTGGATCAATGCCGCGCAGGATAGTGACGATTTTATCCGCAGGCGTATCCGGGTAATTGGCCAGCAAGTATTCCCTGACCGTTTTTGAAACCGCAATCACTTTTTCGCCATAAGTCATGACCTTGCTGTAACGACTCACTGAATTAAGGCCGTGCATGGTGGTGATAAATCGTGGTCGTGACTCTGCATCCATTTTTTTCCAGGCGAGATAAGCAACCCAGGCGGGCAGGCGCGAACGCGCATGGACGATATCCACCTGATTATCGCTGAGCCAGCGCCTGAGTTTTCCGGCCTGAAAAAACGTGAATGGCGTTTTTTTCCCTAGATTCCAGAGGATGTGCTGACTGCCCTGTTGCTCCAGCGTTTCCACCAGCCGCCCACCGGCGGATATAACCAGCGAACGGTGTCCCGCATCAACAATCGCCCTGGCGACTTCCAATGCGCCTTTTTCCACGCCGCCGCTGTGTAGGTCGGGCACCAGCTGGACAATAGTCATTGGTTTATTCATCCGCCAAGGCTAACCTAAACGTTAAATTTTTCAAGCACTAATCTGGCGCAGCGATTTGCTTCGTCAAGCGGCTCATGGCGTTGAAGCTTCGTCGCTGAGGCTGACGCTGACGCTAATGTTAAAGTCATCACCCGCTGCTCCTCAATCAGACGCTGTATCTCCTTGGAAACGCGAGTCTTCTGCGCCAGATTTTCCAGCTCTATCAGTCCAGTTTTAGCGCCGGAAGTAAGCGCTTCATAAATCATCGAAACACTGTCTTGCGTCACCCAGATTTGCGCCGCCTGTTGAAGATGTTGCGGCAGCCAGTCTTCAGATACTGATTCAGGTAAAACAAGCTCATGTTCGGGGAATCGCCTTTGTATAAGCTCCAGGCAATCCTGGGGCGTGCGCCGTGAGGATGCGATAAGCCAGTCATAATCCGGATAATTGTGAAACAGGGTCTCAAGTTTCGACAGCACATGCGGCGTGCTCCATTCAAAATGGCTTGATTTTCCGCCGAGCAAAACCATAGCCTGCTTCGCTCCTTGAACCCTGGAGGGCCTGATCCGGTTAATTGCGCCCACAGTTTTGATCACATTGCCCCGTTTGGGCGGGTTGTCATGCCGCGGGATCAGGCAAAGATCAAACCACGCAAAAGGTAAGCTGGGACGCATTAGCACGATTGCCTTGCCGCCACAACAACGTCGCAATGCAAGCAGGCTCATGTGTGTTTTATGTCCCGCTCCGATAATCAGATCAGGCGGCGCGTTTTTTTTATCACAGACTTTGGGACAGCGTCCGCTTAGCAACGCCGATAAGCTATTAGCGAAGGACAACGCTGACATCCACTCAACTTCCGTCTCACGCAAATCCGATAAAGCTTCTATCAAACCAGCCGTCTGATTTTGATGGCCTGGTTTATTATCTGTAATCGCCCATATTTTCAACTTAGAATAAATGCTCTTAAAAACTTAAGACTTCTTCAAAAATAACCGAAAGTTTGTCATCCTGTTACAATAAACCAAATTCGGGGAATTAACCATGAAAATAAGCATTATCAGCGGTAGCCACCGCCAGCAATCACAAAGCATAAAAGTTGCGAAACACATTGAAAAACGCCTGCTTGACAATCAACTTGCGGATCAAACCTGGCTTTACAGCCTGGCTGGCAACCCGTTACCACTCTGGGATGAAGCGATCTGGGAAGGCGATCCGGAATGGAAGGCGCTGCTTGAACCCATTTCCGGTGAACTTGACGGTAGCGACGGTTTTGTAATCATCGCGCCGGAATATCATGGGCAGGTTCCGGCAGGGCTAAAAAATTTCTTCCTGATGTGGAAACATGAACTTTCCCACAAACCCGCGCTCATTGTTACCGTCTCATCAGCCGATGGCGGCGCCTACCCGGTTGCCGAACTGCGCATGAGCAGTTATAAAAACAACCGGCTTTGTTATTTGCCGGAGCATCTGATAATCCGCCATGTCGAATCGGTATTGAATGAAAACCCGGATGACAACAATCCGGACGCCGATGCTTATTTCCGAGAACGCATCGACTGGGTTCTGCCGCAATTGATTGAATACGCCAACGCGTTGAAACGGGTGCGCGACAGCGGCGTAACACAAACCGATAAATTCGGCAACGGCATGTAAGACGCCTGCTATCCCACTTTTCTGATCTTTGCTTATCTTTACTTAAAGGGATGAGGCTGCGACTCGTGGATATGGTTGTTTTCAAATGGATTAACGACCCTGACGCCCGGAATCCCGTCGAAATCCAGCGTATTGCTGGTCAGTACCGGAAAACCGTACACCAGCGCAGTAGCGGCTATTTGTAGATCATGCGCATTCAGCCTGCTGCGCTTTCCCTGCCCCTGTATCTGCTGGGACTGTCTGATCCGCGATAAAGCAAAGGCGTACAGTTCAGCATAGGATCTGGCGACTTCGGTATCAAAATCCAGCACCGGTACATGGCTCAGTATTTTCTCAACAAAA
This sequence comes from Thiotrichaceae bacterium, assembly GCA_024762625.1. Classification (GTDB taxonomy): domain Bacteria; phylum Pseudomonadota; class Gammaproteobacteria; order Thiotrichales; family Thiotrichaceae; genus Cocleimonas. The sequence goes on along the minus strand of JANTHA010000004.1, from coordinate 17,277 downwards.
GCGTGCCGCAGAATCTGCTCATCCGCTGTTTTGGCCAGCTTGACGCCCGCCAGTAATTCGGAAACCGTTATTGCCGCCATGTAAACGACTTTGGAGCGCAAACCTTCTTGCGTCGCAAGCACTGCGTCCAGATCCAGCCGTCCGTTTTCTGCATCAATGAAAACGTTGGTATCAACAATCAGCGCCATAGGGCTTGTCACTACGACTCCCAGGGAGATTCAGGCAGTTCGGCATTCCTGGCTATTTTATCCAGGTCATCCCCGAATGACTGTTTCTGCACCTTGCTCAAGCTGTTTGCCTTAAGTAACTGACCCAAATCAGCCAGCGTCACATCACTGGCAACGATCGGTGTAATCTGTGCAATTGCCTGATTGCCCTTGGTAATTGTCATGCGCGTGCGCGATATCCGCACTTGATCAATGACACTGGCGAGGTTACGCGCCAGCTCCGTGGCTGAAATTTTTGGACTGAGTAAATTCATGCTTTTTATTATACATAGAATATGTATTTTACTCAATTTACAGACTTTTATAAAAATAAGTATAACAAGACCGCCATGATGGCGATCACGAGCAGAATCATGAAAAAACCCAGAGCGGTGTCTTTTGCATCTTCTTCATTCACTTTCTTCAAGGCCTTTTTGCGCAGTTTTTCAATGTGCTGTTCAATCGGCATCGCTTCCAGTTTGCTTTTGTAGGTTGCTTCGCCGCCCTTGATATTGATCAGCGGAATCAGCATGTCAATATTGGCCCGAGCAACCAAGGCATTCATGGTTGGTGAAAAATAATCGACATCCTTTTTTTCCTTGCGCTTGAACAAATCGTCCCTGCAAGCTTCTTTCATGGCTTCAAAACTATCAGCCAGCAGATCGCGATTTCGCTGCAGTGAGAGTTGTAATTCATGTAACGAAGCGCCGCTTGAAGGACGCATGGCGCGCACCAGATAATCTTCACCCTTGATCCTGACGTTTAACGCGCCTGCAGGGATTGAAAAACCAGGCTCTTCATCCTCTAGTCCATTTCCTGATGACATCAACATTTCCTTTTACACGACTGTTGGATAGGCGTAAGCGGCTGGCCTGGCGCGATCTGATCAAGCCGCACCGCTGTTAATTTGCCGCGCCAAACGCAGCCGGTATCCAGTGCAACCACATTTTCGTCCTGATAAAATCCCAGACTAGACCAGTGGCCAAACAAAATCCGTAACGGAATATCCTTGCGCTTTGAATATAAAAACCAGGGAATTTTTTTATTCTTCTTGGGGCTTTTTGAAGGATGTTTTCGTATAAAGGCAGGCGGCTTTTTTAAATTGAAATTCAATGCGCCATCTTTTTTGTCGCAAAAACGCATGCGCGTAAATGAATTTAGAATATATCGATGCCGCGCATAACCTTGCAAATCCTCTGACCAGCGTCGCGGCTTGTTGCCATACACATTCGCGAGCCAGTCGCGAATATTTTCGCCACGCAGCGCAATCTCCATTTCGCGCGCATGTCGTTGCGCCTGTTGCAGCGTCCAGTCTGGCGATATCCCCGCATGCGCCATGCAAAAACCCAGCGATTTATCGACATGCAACACCGACCGTGTTCTTAACCAGTCAATGAGCTCATCCACCTCTTTTGCTTTGAGCAATTTCCTTAAGGAGGCGTTAGGTTTTAAAACGCCATAATACATTGCCAGCAAGGTAATATCGTGATTACCTAAAACCACGGTCGCGGAATCGCCCAGGCTTTTGACAAAGCGGATTGTTTTTAGCGATTTTTTACCACGGTTCACCAGGTCGCCCGCAAACCAGAGTTGGTCATTTTCAGGCGAAAAATCAAGTTTTTCAAGCAAACCCTGCAAGGCGTCATAACAACCCTGCAAATCCCCAATTGCATAAACAGCCATAAAAAAACCAGATAAATTAATTGCTTAATTCTAACCTGAATATCCAAAAAATACATCTGAAATGAAAAACAGGTAACAGAACGCGGCATGTTCAGTGCAGCCTTATTAGTCTACCTGACGCTTCAGATTAAATACATTGTGAACAAAAAAACCACGCGCGAAGGCGTGGTTTTTTTATTACTTGGGCGTGGGCGTTCAGACCATCAAGTGTTCTGTATCACAATATTCGGGAACTTGGTGCTGTAATCCTTACCCTGTTCTGCAAGTTTTGCCGCCATTTTGCGGGAAATTTCCTTGTAGAGCTCGGTGTTTTTACTATCCGGCTCGGACACTACGGTGGGCTTGCCCGCATCGGCTTGTTGACAGATAGTTAGATCCAGCGGCAATGCGCCCAGATATTCAACATCGGATTCTTCGGCCATGCGTTTGCCGCCGCCTTCACCAAAGATATGTTCTGCATGACCGCATTCGCTACAGATATGAATACTCATGTTTTCCACGACGCCGAGCACAGGGACTTCCACTTTTTCGAACATTTTCAGTCCTTTGCGCGCATCCAGCAAGGCAATGTCCTGTGGCGTGGTGACAATAACCGCGCCGCTCACAGGTATTTTCTGTGAAAGCGTGAGTTGGGTATCGCCGGTTCCTGGCGGCAAGTCGACGATCAGGTAATCCAGGTCGCCCCAATTGGTGTCATTGAGCAACTGTTCAAGCGCCTGAGTCACCATCGGGCCGCGCCAGATCATGGGCGTGTCTTCTTCAACCAGGAATCCAATGGACATCGCCTTGATGTTGTAATTTTCCATCGGTTCAAGGGTCTTGCCATCTTTTGATTCTGGCTGACCACTGATGCCCAGCATGCGCGGCTGGCTAGGACCATAGATATCCGCATCCAGCATGCCGACGGTTGCGCCATCCGCAGCCAGCGCCAGCGCCAGGTTGACTGCCGTGGTGGATTTGCCGACGCCGCCCTTGCCAGATGCAATGGCGATGATATTCTTCACGCCTTCGATGCGTTTCAGGCTTTTTTGTACAGTGTGCGCCACGACGTTTTGTTCGATGGTGACTTCCGCCTGGTTAATAGCCGGATCGGATTCCAGTTTCTGTTTGATTTCCTGCGCCAGTTCATCACGATATTCACCTGCAGGATAACCCTGTTGAATGCGTACAAACACGCTATCGCCCTTGATATCAACATCTTTAATTTCATTAGCTGCGACTAAATCTTTGCCAACATAACGGTCTTCTACTTCTTTTAGCAAGGCGTCAACCTGCTCGCGGGTAACTTCTGACATGTACGTCTCCTGATAAATGCTTGTAGCCGGAATAGGCATAATGTGCGGGCATTCTACACCAAGTCAAGCAGGACAAAAACAGGAATATTAGTGTGGATTAATACAAGCATAGACATTTTACTGCATAGCAAAAAGCGTGCTATAAAAGGTTCTTGTAATTGAACCAAGCTAGCATGAAATCAAAACAACACCCTATTCCAGCAAACTCGGATCTCCATCACCAGATGATTTCCTGGCGTCACTGGCTGCACCAGCACCCGGAACTTAGCTTTGAAGAAGTATTAAGCAGCGATTATATCGCCTCGGTGCTGGAATCCCATGAAATCGAGATGCATCGCGGAATGGCCAAAACCGGTATTGTAGCGACTGTACAGGGAAAAAAACCGGGCGACGCCATCGGTCTGCGCGCCGACATGGATGCGCTGCCGATACAGGAACTCAACCAGTTTTCGCACAAGTCACGGCATGATGGCAAAATGCACGCCTGTGGTCATGATGGTCACAGCGCCATGCTACTCGGCGCAGCGGTCTATTTAAAACAACATAATGACTTTGCCGGAACTGTGCATTTTATATTCCAGCCTGCAGAAGAAGGCGGAGCGGGCGGTCAGGCGATGGTCGAAGAAGGCCTGTTTGAGCATTTTAACTGTAAGGCCGTTTACGGCATGCACAACTGGCCGGGACTGGAAGCCGGAAGTTTTGCGGTCCACGATACAGCGGTGATGGCTGCGGTGGATACGGTGCATATCGCTATCCATGGAAAAGGCGGGCACGCCGCCATGCCCGATCAGGTGATCGATCCGGTGCTAACCGGTGCTCAGCTGATTAGCACACTGCAATCTGTCGTTTCGCGCAATGTCTCTCCACTGCAATCAGTCGTGTTGAGCATTACGGTTGTTGGAGCAGGCGATGCTTCCAATATCGTACCCGATACCATGCGACTTACCGGCACACTGCGTTATTTTGATCCTGAAATTGGCGAAATGGTCAAACAACGCATCCAGAGCATCGTTGAAAACACCTGTACAGCCATGGGCGCAAGCAGCGAACTGGAAATTGAACCTGGTTACCCCGCCACCATCAACACCCCACAACACGCCAGGAAATGCGCAATAGCCGCCACAGAACTGGTGGGCGAAGACAAGGTGCAGACCAGCCTGCCGCCAAGTATGGGCGCCGAAGATTTCTCTTTTATACTACAGGCCCGCCCCGGCGCATACATCTGGATTGGCAATGGTCAGGCAGCCTGTGAATCCGTCGGCGGCTGCATGCTGCACAACACGCATTATGATTTTAATGATGATATTCTTGCGCTCGGGGCGAGCTACTGGGTTCAGCTTGTCAGAAGCCTACTATGAAACATTTTCTAATCAGCTTATTTAAAATATTTCTAATCCTTTTTCTTGTATTTAATCGACTTGCCCGGGTGTTGAGCTTGCTTCAAGGCCAATCTTATTTTCTCTGCTTTTCCGGTAGCCAACTCAATCTTCATTGCAGAATGCGACAAGCCATGTACGGTGTCTTTGGCAATCACTCGTACGCTTTTGATTTTTTTGGGAATCTTCACGCCATCCAGGCTGCGTGTAAAAGGTTGTTCCCTGACATGCGGATGATACAGGGTTCGGGTAGCGAGTATTTTGTTATCCGGCGCGATAATTTGCCATTCATTAGCATAGTGATCCCAGCCCTCGTCAACGTGCTTCAGGGTAACGGAAAAGCGCCAGGTTTTATCAGGCTGCTGATTCGCCTTGACATCAAGCACTTCAACTTCATTGGCCCTCAACTGCATGCTTAGGCAAAGCCCCAGGCTAAAAATGGATATCAATGCTAATTCTTTCCTATTTATAATCGCCATTTGAGTAATCTTATTTATACTGTGTGGTAAAATCATCCTCGAAGCATGAATGTATTTCAAGGCTTCTTTAATAAATTATAATTTAGACTTTAGAATTTAAGCAGATATTTTAAACATGTTATCAACCATCCAGAAATCCGTCCAACAACAACGCAAATCGTTAACAAAATTACTAGGAAACAGACTGGCTGATTTCGCCGCTGAATTAACGCCTTTGCTCAATGATCCTGAAAAGCTCAACAAACACCTGAAAAGCGCCTTTGATCAATTGCCTTTCTGCAAATATATTTATGTACTGGATGCGGAAGGCGTTCAGATAAGCGCGACGCTTTACCACAATGGCGAGAACAGGGTGGATATGGGTAGAGACCGTTCGCAACGCCCCTATATGAAAAACCTGCTCAAACCAGGCAATGAGAATATTGAGTGCGAACTTTCTGAATCCTACATCAGTAAAAACAAGAAACGCCCATCACTGACAGCGATACAGGTCATTAAGGATGCGCAGGACAAACGCATAGGATTTCTTGGTGTGGATTACGACCTGCGCGAGCTGCCACGCGCCGAAGAAATCTATGAAGAACCTCGTCAACATCGTCAGATAAAGGGCGACCCCGCTATCCGCGAAGGCCTGTTTTTACAACAACGCGCCGAAAGTGAAATGGACAGGCAACTTGACAGCGTTATGACCATTCTCGAAGAACTGATGCTGGAACATGGCGTTTACCATTGCCAGATTCACTATTCAAGCAGCCGCGTCACAGTATGGCATGTCGATGATCCTTATACCTACCGGATACTTACCATGAAGGAATTATCCGATGTCGGCATCAGTCTCGCCTATCCAAAACGCCCCTATTTTGAACGCGCCGTAGTTCCTAAACAAAAGATCATGGAAATTTTCAAACAATTCAGCGCGCTGCGTTTCGCCGACCAGACGATCTATCTTCGCTCTGGCTCACTGAATCTGGTTAACGGTTTTGTCGGACTTAATTTTTCCTGCGACGGCACTCATTACCTGGTTCATGATGAATTCCTGGGCAAAGGCCTGGATTTCTGGTTTGGAACAGGAGACACCACGGAGATTCGTGAGAAAAACATTGATGATATATTGGAAAGCCTTTGCCAGAGCGGTTGTCGCGACGTAAATCAGATCATCCAGCTACTGGATCAGGGAGAAATTCCTACTGAATTGAGCGACCTGGCACAAGACGAACGCGAAACTATCCATAAAGAACTGAAATCTATTATGGCTGTTTATGAGAACGGGGTTTGTTCGGTTTGATCTCCTCATCCATAAGACCCGTTAAGTTGACAAAAGCGGCGGCGCGTCTTCCAATAGCGTCGCTAACTATTAATAAACAACGGAAAACCTACGAAGAAGCACCAATAATTCAATGGAGCAACAATTGATATGAAAAGGGATAAGGCGTTCTCTTTCTATGAGTTTTTCGCCGGAGGCGGCATGGCGCGAGCCGGTCTTGGATCAGAGTGGCGTTGTGTTTTCGCCAATGACTTCGATCAAAAAAAAGCTGATAGCTATATTCGCAATTGGGGCTCTGACCATCTAAGCATTAAGGATGTTAAGGACGTCACAACATCTGACCTTCCCGGAGAAGCTGATCTCGCATGGGCCTCATTTCCTTGTCAGGATCTTTCACTTGCTGGAAGCGGCGCAGGATTAAAAGCGCGCCGTAGCGGTTCATTCTGGCCTTTCTGGGAATTGATGCAAAAACTGAGCCGTGAAAAACGCAATCCGAAAATCATTCTGTTGGAAAATGTTTATGGCGCGCTCACTAGCCATAAAGGTCAGGATTTTTCCGCCTTATGCGAGTCACTAGTCGAAATTGGCTATTCAGTTGGCGCCATGGTCATAGATGCAGCGTATTTCGTACCGCAAAGCCGAACGCGATTATTCATTATCGCTGTCAGGAATGATTTAGATACGCCGGATTTTCTAACGGGACACGGTCCATCTCCTCTATGGCATCCAAATGCTTTGTTAAAAGCTGGACAGCTATTCTCAAAGAATGTAGCCGATCACTGGCGATGGTGGGATATTCCTCTTCCTGCTCCGCGCAATAAGGACTTTATTGATATTATTGAAGACCACCCTGTTAACGTAACATGGCATAGCGAAAATGAAACTTCAAAATTGCTTGGCATGATGTCTGATGTTAACCGGAAAAAGGTTGATATGGCGAAGCGCGCCGGTCGACCCGTGGTTGGTGGAATCTACAGGCGCACCAGAAACGGACAACAGAGAGCTGAGGTGCGATTCGACAATGTTTCTGGATGCCTACGCACCCCTTCCGGAGGTTCAAGTCGACAGCTTGTTATGCTTGTTAACGGCGATAGCGTGCGCTCCCGCCTTCTTTCACCACGGGAAGCTGCGCGACTCATGGGGTTAGATGAGAAATATGTTTTGCCTGATAATTATAACGTCGCCTATCATCTTGCTGGCGATGGCGTTGTAGTGCCAGTCGTCGCACATCTCTCGAAATATTTGCTAACGCCATTGCTTAAAGCCAATATCAACAAGCAGCAACAGGTAGCCTAATGGATCAGGACAATATTAAAATACCGCCATTTGAAACGCATGATCTCAGAAAAAACCTCACAAAATATCTTGATACGGAGTTTAAAGGCGAAAAGCTTGGCAACTATAAGTTCGGCGTTTATGCATTCTTTGATTATGATGGAGAACCAATCTACGTTGGACAGACCAATGAAATGTTGCGCACCCGCATCCGGCGACATCTCACTAACCAAAGAACAGACGCAGTCGCCATGTCTGTGTTAGATCCATTTGAAGTATATGAAATCGAAGTCTGGCCTTTACCAGAGTTTAATCACCTAACAAAAAAAGGCGAACCGGATGCATATAAAAACGCTCGCGAACATCTTGACTCGCTTGAGCATGCAATTTTTGAAAAAGCAATTGTTGAGTCTGAGTTCAAGGCAATTTTGAATGAAAAAGACCCGCCTGCTCCAAAAATCAGTAGTCCGGTTCCTGATTCTTATCGCGCAAAGATTGTTTCCGATGATGTTTATAAAATACGTAGCCACCCTGATTTTCGAATCGCTAGGAGAGCCTTGATTTTGGCTCGACTAGCTCAGGTGATTAGTGAGAGACAAGTTCAATCGGGTCTCAGGAGAACGTTATTAACCCAGGCAAAACGTCTACAATGGCTGGCGCAGCGCCGCTTTGATCATACAGCAAATAATAAATATAACGAAAATCCAGAGTAACACATGAAACGTTCCGAAATCATGAGGCGCGTTCGTTCCAAAGACACTGGACCGGAATTACTGGTGCGTAAAATAACGTTTGCATTGGGATTTCGCTACAGACTTCACAAAAAAGACCTACCAGGAAAACCAGACCTTGTATTTCAAGGCAAAAAGAAAATTATTTTTATTCACGGCTGTTTCTGGCATGGTCATCGCTGCAAACGCGGAAGCAGAACGCCCAAAACGAACCGCGATTACTGGATTAAAAAAATTACAGGCAATATTGAAAGAGACAAGCGCCACATTGAAGAATTAAATAAACAGGGCTGGTCTGTATTAATTATCTGGGAGTGTGAAACAAAAGATACAGACACATTGAAAAAACGATTAAAGAACTTTCTGGATGATTAGGTTTTTTATGATATCACAACTCGCTCCAGCGCCTGACCAGATTGGCGTAGACATTGCTTACATGCGCGGTTTCTTCCGATTTGGGTCGGTCATCAATCAAGACGTCGCGCGCCTGACCCAGTTCGTATAACAGTTCACGTTTTTGCGGGTCTTTTACCATGCTTTGCGCCCATATCACCGCGACCAGTCGTTCGCCGCTGACAATCGGCTCGACCTGATGCCAGCTTGTTGATGGGTAAACGACCGCATCGCCCGCATTCAAGCGAATATGTTGAACGCCAAAAGAGGTCTTGATCGCCAGTTCGCCGCCTTCGTAATCGTCATTCAGGAACACTGTGGTCGAAATATCGCTTCGATAGCGACCATTCATCGGTCCCATGATCGGGTCATCAACATGAAATCCATAGGTCATGCCCTGCGTATAACGCGCATAAAACGGGGTGGCGACCTTCAAGGGAAAAGCAAATGCCTGATATTCAGGATGATTCAGCAAAGAGGGCATAAGCATCTGATTTAGCTGCTCATGCAAAGGACTTTGTTGAGCCAGCTCCAGGTTGTTCTTGACCTGTTTCGCTTCCTTGCCGGCAGATAGTTTGCCATCCACAAAATCAGCGTTTTGCAGCAATTTACGGATTACCTGCAACTGGTTTTCGGTCAATACGTTTTTGATGGCGAGCAGCATGTCAGGGCGTCCTCTCTGTTATTTACTTTCTGTTATTGATTGCGGGTTATTGTCTGGTTTGTCAAAAATCGTGGTACACGCTATTAGAACTACAGCCATCAATCAAGCATTTATATCAAATCCTGAATTTTTAATGGTTTTTATCAGCCTTGATTTCTAGTACTCTCAACTATTCTTGATAGCATCACAGCGGCTGATCAGCCTTGCATCAAATCAGCGCTACAGCTAAAAAGCTACAATGACGTGAACACGCTACGGCAACAGGAGTTACAAGCAATGATACTGAAAATTTTTGTTGATGAACATGAGCAGGATATACATGTGCCTGATGAAATACTCGAAGAAGCCAAAGATTATTTCGACATGATTGACAAGGATATGGATCAGGGCTACCAGATGAGCCGCACCTGGGTAGAAAATCCAGACACCATTCAGCGTTGTCAGATTGTCGCAGACCGCATATTAACCGCACTGGAAACAGACAATAGGGAAACCGGCACCCTGATGGCCGCTTATATCCTGTCTCGTGTTCCCAATGCATACGCCATGCACCTGAATCTTGAAGGCGACATGACGCTGTATGATCTTGAAACACGCTAAGCTATATCAACTAACGCCTTATTGATGTCTTATTAACTAACAAAAAACATTTTTTAACGGAACGTAATCCAGGTCGTTGCGATATATTTGACGCCTTTTTTGACTTCAGCGGCGCGGTGTTCATGCGTCCAGAAAGGCGGGAACAGCATCAGTTTTCCTTTTTCCGGTGTAACGCTGGCGTTCTGAAACACAAAATCGGTTGCACCGCCCTCTTCTACATCGTTTAAATACCACAACGCCACCAGTTGACGCGGCGCCAGCGCCAGGTTGTCGGCATCAACATGCCAGTGATAGTATTCGCCTTCACGGTAGCGTTGCAGGTTGTAGCCCATGTCCTTGAAACGACTCATATCCGCAAAATAAGGATGTATTTGTTTGAATTCCTTGAGTGCAAGCGCCAGTGAGCGAAACAGGTTATTATCCACGTCTTTCCAGTGCTCCTTGCCGCTAGCGATCAGGTCCGTCGTCTTTTTCAGAGCAGTATTGGCATTCATGGACGAGCCCACGCGCCCCGCATATTGATCAGCATCGTTTTGCTCAAAACGCGTCACAATGTCATCACAGATAAAACCGGGCAAGGCGTCTTTTTTCTCGAATATGAAACTGTCTGGTTTGATTTCCCTGATGTTCATGTTGTTGTCCCGCTAAACTTGAAGCCGTCATCTTAGGCGATCAGGCGTCGCCACTCAATCAAAAACCGTTGATGCTGGATTACAACACTTCCGCGGCAATCTGTCTCAAAGTCGGCGTTTCAATATTTGCCTGTTGCGCGATCTGTAAGGCGCGTTGCAGCCGTGCAGGCGCGCTACGCCCCATGCAGCCATGATCCGGGTCGCCGTCAAAAGCGATCAGCATGGCGTCGGTCAAGGCCTGTTTATCCAGCTTCGCGCCGACCAGAAATTCCTGGATCGCATGCACATCATCAATTACGGATTGCGCCACATCACGATAGTCGCGCCACAATTCGCTCACTGTACAATGACTGTTGCCGGACATTTTCGCGACTTTCAAACCAGCGATATTGGTGGTCAGTATATAATAGTTTTTGCGCACCAGTTCAAACGTCATCTTCTCTGGATCGTCAATAATCTCACAAGGGATATCGAGCGTCGCCAGCGATGTGGAGACCAGGGCGGAGTGTGCGCCATGCACTGGCGACGCAACCACGACCTTGACATCCTGGCCTTTTTTCTTCTCAAACCAGATAGACGCTACAGTCGGGTTTAAACCATATTCCAGCCAGTCTCGCGGCAGTAACTCATTCTGGATCAGGATCAACCCGGCTTTCCAGCTGTCCGGCATTGTTTGCAAACGTTGCAACATCGGATGAAGCTCATTCTCTCCGACCGCAAGTAAAACCGCTCCTGGCTCCGGGACGGCCTCGGCTACTTCAGACATATCCATATCCCGCGTTACCGGATAGACCGGGCGCCCCATGCGCAGAAAACCGCGCGCAAAAACGGAGCCGATTTCACCAATCCCTATGACGACAATGGGATGTTTTAACACTTCATTCATAACAAAAACACCGTATAATACCGCCCTGTTACCCAGATCCGGCGGAGATAAAATGAACGACATTTATACCAATATTGCATTGCAGGTTCCAGAAATATTATTGCCCAACAAGGAAGTAGACCTGAAAAAGTGGTCCGTTGTCGCCTGCGACCAGTATACTTCACAGCCGCAATACTGGGAACAAGTCGAACAGTTCGTCGGAGCAGCGCCTTCCACGCTCAGATTGATATTCCCCGAAGTTTATCTGGAAGATAATGATAGCGATACGCGCATCAAACAGATCAACGCTGCAATGCAGGACTATCTGGAAAACGGCGTAATTCAACCCATGGCGCGCAAAGGATTCATACTGGTTGATCGCAAGACGTCACATGTGGATTCACGCAAAGGGCTGGTGGTCGCCATCGACCTGGAACAGTATGATTTCAACAAGGGAGCGCAAACACTGATACGCGCCACCGAAGGCACCATTGTGGATCGCTTGCCGCCTCGCATCAAGGTGCGTCAGGACGCCGCGATTGAAGCGCCGCATATTATGGTATTGATTGACGATCCGGAGCGCACCGTGATCGAACCGCTGTTTGATCAAAAACCGGAGAAAATTTACGATTTTGAGTTAATGATGGATAGCGGCCATCTCAAAGGCTATGCGATTGATTCGCCGCAACAAATTGACCAGGTTGTCGCCTCGTTGCAAAAACTGGCCGACCCAGCGCTGTTTGCAGAAAAATACCAAACCAGCGATACGGATGCTGTACTACTCTACGCCATGGGCGATGGCAACCACTCTCTGGCGACCGCCAAGGCGATCTGGGAAAAAATCAAGCAGGACGCCGCCAATCCCGACGACGAAATGAACAATCCGGCGCGTTTTGCCTTGGTCGAGCTGGTGAATATCCATGATCAAGGCCTGCAGTTTGAACCGATCCATCGCGTTGTCTTCGACGTAGAACCGGCACAGCTTCTGGAAAGTTTACAGACTCATTTTGGCAATAATTGCAGCATCCACCGTTTTGAAAACGAACAGCAAATGAAGCAACAAAGCGCCGCGGCCAATAAAAGCGCTGCGGCTGATAAGAGCGCCGCAGAGCAAGGCCAACAAAACCATATCATTCCTTTTGTGGATGAAAATGGCTATGGCTACATCCAGATTGAAAAGCCGCCTTTCACGCTGGAACTGGCCACACTCGAATCATTTTTGACTGACTATCTGGAAAAAACAGGAGGCAAGGTCGATTTCATTCACGGCGATGACGTGGTTAAGGAACTTGGCCAGGAAACCGGAAATATGGGCTTTTTCTTCCCACCCATTGATAAGCACAGTCTGTTTAAAACCATCATCTTTGACGGCGCATTACCGAGAAAAACCTTTTCCATGGGCGAGGCCGATGAAAAACGCTTTTACCTGGAAACGCGCAAAATCAAATAAGCGGGATATTTTCTGCGAAGCAGATTCATTTTTAGCAATGCGCATTCTGCTTTTGTAACCAGGACTTGCTATTCAATAATCAGCAAAACAGTCTTGCGACTCTTCTGGACAACAGCTATCTAATTTGTCAGTTGCGCCAGATTAGAGCGGGCAGACAATAAGCCTTTTTTAGCCTGTCCATAATAGCTCGCATAAAACTTATTGTCATTAGATGAGCCTTTGGCGTTCACCATCAGAAAACCAATGACGTTATTTTTTACACGGGACAACTGTTCCAATACCTGTGTAATCGTGCGCGAATCCATATTGCCTTCCCTTGCAACCAGCAAGGTGGATGACGCCAGTGAAGACAGGATCAAGGTATCAGCGAAGCCCTTTACAGGTGGCGCATCTACAATCACATAATCAAAACGGGTCGCGGCTTGTGTCGTCAGATATGCCATGCGTTCGCTGCTTAACAAGCTGATTGGATCGGCATCCCGGTTTCCTGAAGGAATTGCGTATAATCCCTCCACACTTTTTACGGATTTGGTAATGCCAACAAGATCATCCTCGCCCGCAAGAAAATTACTCAAACCAGTTTCATTGGGAAGACCCAGTTTTTTGTGTAGCGAGGGCTTGCGTAAGTCAGCATCAATCAATAACACCTTATGGCCCATTTGAGCAAGAGAACAAGCGATATTTGAAGCCGTTGTTGTTTTACCCTGGTCAGGCTCCACACTACTGATCAGCAACACCCTTTCATTCTCTTTACCCACCATGAAACGGATATTGGCGGATAAAATCCGGTAGGCCTCGGCGATCGGCGAACGGGGCATCTTACAAACAATCTGAGGCAATCGTTTTGCCATTAATTTTCTTGCATGAGGAATCATGGCCAATACAGGCAAGCCAGTGATGCGCTGCAAATCATCCGCAGACTTAACCGTCTTGTCCAGCGCCTCGCGCAAAAACGCCAGTCCAATACCAAAAATCAAGCCTGATAACAGTCCAAGCAATAGGTTTATTTTGGGCTTGGGGCGATACTTCTTTATTGGCGTAACCACAGGGTCAACGATGCGGATATTGCTGGTATTCGCCGCCGAGGAAACATTGACTTCTTCCAGACGTTTCAACAGACTGTTATAGATTTGACCACTGGCGTCGACTTCACGCTTCAAGGTATTGTAATCAATACTGTTATCCTGCAAATTATGTAGTTTACTGTTGAACTGATTCAGTTCGGAACGCAGCGAGTTTTCCTGTTTTTTAGCGGCTAGATAATCGGCTTTCATGGAACGTTCAATATTGGCCTTTTCCGCCTGTAACTTGGCGCGCAGGGTATTGATTTGCTGTTTTAAGCGCACCATATCCGGATAATTGGGTTTGAATGTTTTCAACATTTCCTGATAATCGCCTTCGAGTTTTACCAGTTGCGCTTTGAGATTGACGATTACCGGGTTGGATAATACGGTCGATACGCTACCGGTGGATTTCATTTGCCGGTAAAGGCTTTCCGCCTGGGTGCGTTTGATTTCTGCATTAACGAGCGCAGCATTCAGGTTCTCCAGCTTTTTCACATGGAGGGTCTGCCCGGAATCAATACCCAGAATTCCTTTTTCATTGGAATATTTAACCAGCGCTTCTTCCGCCTTGGTGAGGCGCTCACGGGCTTCTTTCAACTGTTCCGACAAAAAGTTTTTAGCATATTCGCCCGTTTCGCTTTTTGTCATGATCTGTAATTTAATAAAATTTTCTATCAGTGCAGAAACCACCTGTTTCGCAAGTTCAGGTGATTTAGCCTCATAATAAACTTCCACAAGATGCGTTTTTTCAATCGGTTGAATCAACAACTTCTTGGAAAATTCATCAAGATAAGAGACCGGTTTGTTAGATGCCTCTGATGACTTCAAACCAATTTTCTCAAGCAAAGCAGACAAGGAAAATTTACTCTTATTCGGCGCCAGGGTTTTCTGCAAATCCAGTTGATCAATCACGGTTTGCGCGAGTTGCCGACTTTTTAGCATTTCATAACGGGTGCGGAAAAAAGGATCATTCTGAAAATCATAAGCGCCTTCGTCCTTGGAACCAAAAATAATATCCTTGTTTTTACGTTCTATTTCTATCGTGCCATTAGCGCGATAGCTCGGCGGCGTAATGAGCGTGTAGGCGAGCATGGCCAGTGTTGTCAGCAGTATGGTGAATAAAATCGTTTTTTTACGGCGCAACAGAATAGCCATAATATCATGTAATGATAATTCGCGATGATTACCGCCGGGTGACTCTGGCATTGTCGGCACCACGACTGAAGGCGTGATTTGCGCTCCCATAGGGTTTTGCTTATTGTTATTTAGAATAACTGGTACTGGCATGATTCTTTCCCAAATTTTATTTTTTAAGTTTTATTTTTATAATCGTAGTTAAAGCCGCATCCATGGCATCATCACTACTGATTACCTTGCTACATTGAAATCAGGTCTATATTGTCAAGACTTTGATTAAATAGGGCAAAGGTAAACAGTCGTACGCACCTGATTATATGATAAAAGGAGGCGTTCGTATGCGATGACTGGATGAAAGGTCATTTTTGCAGGAAAATCACCCTGATCATAATAAACGGTAATGGTTTTCCTGCTGTGCTCAATGAAAATCCAGCGCCTTGTTTATTTTTACTAAAACCGGATGTTATGCGAAATCCTGCAGTTTTAATCTTTCCATCTCCGTGCGTCTTTAACGGTATGGATTGACCTTCTGCTACGTTTAGCGACAGGGTAGTCGCTTCAGCATCCTTGAAAGTCGCCTTAATAATGGCGTCACATGTTGGTTGACAACGCTTCCCAAGCAGCTCCTGGCTCAAATCAAACGATAGTTTCGTAGCAGAACGCGCCAGGTATTCATAATCTATTCCTTCAGGCAGGTAAGCGCCCTGCGCCCAGTTTTTCTCACTCTTCGGCATTGTAACCCGCATGGCGGGCGCGCCGGGTTCTGTCTGCTTGTTTTCAGATAACCAGCGGCCAAACGACCTGACAGTCAATTTGTTATCCTTGATGCAAGCTTCACCAGATCGTGAATACCCCTTTACACGATCGGCGCGAATATAACGCTCGCCCAGCAACACAAAGGCGTCCGGCGTATTTTCTATCTGTTTGCCCATCGTCTTTGTCAGGTATTCCATGAAATCCTGTGTTTTAAAAACAGGATGAGTCAGGTTTTTCATGCCTGGCGCATGAATCATCATGAAATTTCGACGCATTTGCAAGGCGCGAAGCGAACTGATCATAAAACGATAAGGCTGATTGCTTCGCGGCCCACCATAATCCAGAATATAGTCTTCAAGGCCATAAAACTCGTTTTCAGTACCCCAGTAACGACCATTAATTTTTTTTGCAAACTGCTCATCCATTTTAAGGCTACAGCGATGATCCGGATATTGCCTGAATGACACGCCATAGGAAGGATACAGGTAACGCATCCAGACTTTGACTTCACCATCCCGATTGCCAAGTCCCCTGGCCAGCGCATAAGCCGCTATTTTCGGCATAAAACGATCATATTTAGGAGAGCGCTCTCCCCAGGAAAAATATGGATCGCTATTGGTAAACGCCAGTTTCCCCCGGTATGGCCCAAACGCATCCGCATACAAATCGATCAGCTGTCTCGTTGTTTTATACAAAATATTGGGAGTCAGGCCAAAACGGTCTTCGGCTTCCTCAAGCTCATCCGGCGACATCCAGAACTCGCCCCAGCCATCCTTGTTGGAAAATTCAGAACAGGAGCCTTTATATTCACCATCGCCAATTCCCAGCTGCACGCCCGCAATGCGTGGATTAGCCGCGTATCTTTTTGCTAAATGCCTGATCAGGGGAGACAGCAACTCATGGTATTGTTTGTCCCAGAAAATCAGCGATTTCTTGCGGCTGCTACGCAGTTTCTTCAAGGCCCAGGCAGGCGCTTCGCACGCTGAATTAACCTCAAGACGGATTACCAGATTCTTGTCGCCCGCTTCCTTCAGCGCATTATCCAGCGATGAGAAATCAAACTGCCCCTGACTCGGATTCAAATTATCCCAGCGCAACATCACAAATCTGTTGCGCACCAGCCCGGTCGGTAATTTTGCATAACCTTCATCGACAAACCCTGAGTATGGCTCCGTCGTTGTCGAAGCAGGCAAACTCCACTCAAAGCCCGAAACCAGCGTCGCCCGAGAAAATGAAGCTTGCTTGCTTGTCGGCGATTCAGCCTTATTCAGGGCGCTATCGGAAAGAACTTTTTTTTCATTCGATAAACTGTTTGCAGAGACAAAAAAATCAGGCGTAATAAAAAAAGCGCCGACAGCCGCTAAAATCAATAACAGGAGAAATCCGCTTATTATTTTTTCATTCATG
>JANTHA010000003.1 GCA_024762625.1 Thiotrichaceae bacterium | reverse complement strand
CCAGACACAGATTGACGCCGGTACCGCGATTAGCAACACCGCGACGCCAAGCGCAACTGCGCCAGATGGTACAACACCGGCTGTTGAAGATGATACGTCTGATAACACCATAGCGGTTAACATTGCACAGACGCCTTCATATACCATGAAAAAAGAGGCTGATAAGTCCACTATTTCATCTCCCGGCGTCATCACATATACATTCACATTTACCAACACAGGCAATGTAAAGTTGACACAATTGACAGTCAATGATGCAAATATCGATTCAGGCACATTGACAGCTTGTCCAATTGACAGTCTGAATGTAAACGCAACAGCAAGTTGTACTGCAACCAGAACAATTACCCAGGAACAGATTGATGCCGGAAATGACCTAACCAATACTGCAACTTCAAGCGCTAAAGGTCCGGACGGTACAACTCCGGTAACAGAAAACGATGCAGCTAATGATAATCACACAAGTACATCAGTCAGTCAGAATCCGGTTTATACGATGACTAAAAGCGCAGCCCCAACCAGTATTGCTGCACCGGGAACCATTACCTATACGTTTACATTCCATAATAGCGGCAATGTTGGTTTGACCAATCTGACAGTTTCAGATGCCAATATCGATGCTGGCACATTACATTGTAATGGCGATGTTGATAATGATCTTGATATTGACGTATTAGCAGTAGGAGCAACTGAAACGTGTACGGCAAGCCGTACTGTAAGTCAGGCTCAGATTGATGCGGGTTCGCCATTGAACAATACGGCGACGCCATCTGCAACAGGGCCAGATGGAATAACGCAGGTCACTGAAAATGATACGGCTGATGACAATAGCACCAGTACGCCAATCAATCAGGGGCCAAGTTATACCATGGCTAAAAGTTCTGATAAACCAACCATGAATGCGCCTGGAGTGATTACATATACATTCACTTTCTTCAATAACGGAAATGTTGGTTTGACCAATCTGACCGTTGCGGACGCAGATATTGATGCAGGCACGCTACGCTGTAACAATGATGCCGACAACGATCAAGATATTGACACCTTGGCGGTCAATGAAACACAGACATGTACCGCCTCAAGGACAATTTCGCAAGCGCAAATTGATGCAGGACCTGATATTGTCAACACTGCAATACCATCTGCAACTGGCCCTGATGGCGAAACGCCAGTGACAGAAGATGATGCGGCAAATGACAACACCACAATCACCGATACTCTCCAATCACCTACGGCAGATAATGAAACCCAGCATAACCCTGTTATCGGCACTGATACCGTGGTCGATGTGCTCGTGGGCGACAGCGATCCGGATGGCGAGATTGAACCATCAAGCGTGAGTATTATTTCAAATGATGCGACTGATACCGATGGCGATGGCGATAATGATCAATTAATCGTTCCGGGTGAAGGCGTATGGACAGTCAATAACGGAACCGGGGAGATAACATTCAAACCGCTACCGGACTTCCAGGGCGACCCTACCCCAATTCATTACACAGTCAAGGATAATCATGGCAATGTATCGAATATCGCCACGGTCACTGTGACCTATGGCAAGCCACCCGTTGCTGATCATGACAGCAAGGCGAATCCAACGCTGGGAACAGTGACCGAAGTTGACGTACTCGCCAATGATAACGATAACGGCGATGACGGCACGCTCGATCCCGCCAGCGTTCAGATTGCGGGTACTGCTAATCCGGGCGACCCACTGACCATCCCCGGTCAAGGCGTCTGGTCGGTCGATACCACAACGGGCAAGATCAGCTTCACACCAGAAACGGGCTATACTGGCGATCCAACCCCTATTCTGTACACAGTGGATGATAACGATGGCAATACATCCAACCTTGCCTCGGTGACAGTGACCTATGGCGACGCGCCTATAGCTACGGATGACAGCAAGCACAACCCGGTTATCGGAACACCGACCGAACTGGATGTGCTGGGTAATGATAATGATCTTGATGGCAATCTTGTGCCCGCAACAGTTCAGATAAGCGGTACAGCTAATCCGGGTGACTCGCTCGTGGTAGCCGGTGAAGGCGAATGGAAAATTGATTCGGCAACAGGCAAAATTACGTTTGTTCCAGAAGCTGGCTTTAAACTGAATCCATCGCCAATCCAGTATACGGTCGAAGATGATGCGGGCAATCGCTCAAATCCTGCTACGGTCAGGGTCACTTACGGTAAGCCGCCAATGGCAAGTCCTGATGGCGCATCCAATCCGGTGGTAGGCGCGCCCACAACGGTTGATCTGGTAAACAACGATACTGATCTGGACGGCGACATTGTTCCGGCTAGCATCAAGCTGGTTAATCCACCTGCTGGCGGCGTGCTCAGCCCTGATGGTAAAACACTCACCGTTCCTGGCGAAGGCCAGTGGGTTGTGGATGCCAGTGGCAAAATAACCTTTACACCAGAAACAGGTTTTGTCGGCGATCCTACGCAAGTCGAATACACCCTCGAAGATAACGATGGCAATGTATCTGAACCCGCCACCGTTACAATACGCTATGGCGAACCACCAGAGGCGACCGACAATATCAAACACAACCCGGTTCTGGGCTTAGCGACCGAAGTCGATGTGCTAGGTAATGATAATGACGCCGATGGCGACCTGGATCCTGCTACCGTCCAGATCGTTGGCGCCGCAAGCCCTGGCGAATCCCTTATTGTAAGCGGTGAAGGAATCTGGTCAATTGACCCGCTGACAGGCAAAATCACCTTCACGCCAGAAGCTGGCTTTAAGGGCGACCCTACGCCGATTGACTACACCGTCAAAGACAATGACGGCAATCTGTCAAATCAGGCAAGCGTCACCATTACATATGGCAAACCACCGCTTGCAACAGATGATAGCCAGCACAACCCGGTTATTGGCAGTCCAACCGTGGTGAATCTGACAGCCACTGATAATGACCCGGATGGCTTCATTAATCTGGATTCTGTCAAACTGATTGACCCAGTATCAGGTAGTCCGGTCACCATGATCACAACGTCACAGGGCGTCTGGACAGTATTGCCAGGCACAGGCGCGGTCAGCTTTACGCCGGCAGCCGGATTTAGCGGCAACCCGGATCCGGTCAGATACACCGTGGAAGATAATTCCGGGAATGTATCAAATGAAGCGACTGTAACTGTAACCTATGGCAAGCCTCCCCTGGCCGATGATGACAGCAGCACAGGCAATGCGCCGGGCAGTAGCGTCACAATCAACCCGCTGGATGGCGATAGCGATCCGGATGGCTTGCTTGACCCAACTTCGGTTGTTCTGATTGATGCTCAGGGTAATCCGGTGAAAGAACTACTGGTTGATGGTCAGGGCGAATGGAAAGTTGATCCGCTCACGGGCGAGATTACGTTTACGCCGATTACTGGTTTTACGGATGATCCTGATCCTGTCAATTACACGATTAAAGACAATGATGGCAATCTGTCTAATCCAGCTACTGTCACGATTGATTATGAACAGGCATTTGATATGGATCTTAGCAAGTCAATGAGTAGCAATGCGGATGAAGATAACAGCACAACAATCAGTGTCAATGATACTCTGACATACACTGTCACTGCGCTCAATTCAGGCAACGCCAATCTGACCAATGTTACCTTGACTGATAGCAGAATTTCACCAAACACTAAAACGTGCGCAATTCTGGCGCCCAACGAGAAATGTGAACTGGTGGGAACCTATCAGGTGACTCAGTCTGATGTTGATGCTGGCGCAATTGATAACACGGCGCATGCAACGAGTGATGAGGTGACGTCGGTTCCGGATGTTGTAGTAAGTACGCCAATACTTAATCAAGCGAGTCTGTCTCTGGTCAAATTGATATCGAGTAATGCCGATGAAGATGGCAGCTCCTCGATTTCAGAAGGCGATACACTGACTTATACGATTACTGCGACCAACACTGGCAATACAACCCTGACCAGTGTAACTGTAACTGACTCTAAAATTTCTCCGAATAGTGAGACATGCGCGACGCTAAATCCTGCGGCCATTTGTAAGCTTGTGGGAACGTATCAGGTGACGGCGGCGGACGTTGCTGCGGGTAAAATTGATAATAGCGCGACTGCAAACGCTGATCAGGCGCCTGAACAGAGCACCAGCCTGACAGTTACCGTGGTGGATGTTAATGAACCACCGGTAGCGGTCAATGATATCAGCACGGGTAATGCAAAGGGTACGGCTGTCACACTGAATCCAGTGTCGAATGACTCTGATCCAGAAGGACTGCTTGACCCTAAATCAGTCCGCCTGATTGATGAGTCTGGCAATTCTGTGACCACATTGACAGTCGCTGGCGAAGGCGTCTGGACGGTCAATATAGAAACCGGCGAGATTACCTTCACGCCGGTTGCTGGCTTTGATTCCAACCCGACGCCTGTCACTTATACGGTGAAAGACAAGGGCGGCAAAGTATCCAACCCGGCAACAGTGACTATTATCTACGCTCAAACTGGTAGCGTAACAATTACCAAAACAGGCTATGCCGGTCACGACTCTGGGAATCAATGTGCAACCCCTGCGGCCAAGGATAAAATCGTTCTGGTTGATTTGGACGGAGATAAACAAGAAGCAGTTACCTACTGTTTCGAGGTGACCAATTCTGGCAGCACTTACCTGACCAGCATACAGCTTACGGATGAGACTCTCGGGTTATCACATGCACAATTAACTCTGCTTAATAGCCCTGCCCCGGTTGCATTGGAGCCAGGCGCAACGCTTGTGTACTACTACGAGGCGATTGCAAAAACCAGCTTAACCAACAAGGCAAGCGTGGTTGCTACGCCATCTGACTCCGCTGGCAAGCCAACCGGAAATGATGCGTCTTCCAAAGATGATAGCTCGGTTGATCTGGTATTTGTGTTTGATCCTCCATCAGGGATTAAAACAGTGACGCCTTCAGGAGTGATTGGCATGGAATGGCAAATGGTCTGGATAAATGACAGCAACTTCGCGGCGCCTGGCGTGATTGTATTTGATGAAGTTCCGGCTGGAACTCACTTTGAGCCCATGCCTGCCGGAAACTTCGTCAGCGCCAGCGGCGTTTATTGTGAAACACGCGGAACCTCAACAACAGACATAACCTTCGATAATAACTGTTATTACGAAGCGCCAACCGCAACCTATCCACGAGGACGGGTGGTCTGGAAAGGTACAATTGCATCTGACCCTGGTTCGAAAACTGAAGACACAGCGAATAATGAGGTTGTCATCCGTTTTGTCAGCGTTCTTGATAACCCTGGGATACAAAACCAGGAGATTGAGAACCAGGCTCAATCGCAATGGGATTTTGATAATGACGGAACTCCTGATGCCTCAGTACCGACAGATAATCCGGCAACAGCAGATGGCGAACCAGACCCAACCAGCTACAAGCCGCCCAGCAATATTCCGACGCTCTCAGAATGGGGACTAATGCTACTTATCTTGTTGTTAATTTTCGAAGCAAATCGAAAAAGACCGTTGTTTCTCAGAATAAAAAAATGATTGCATTAAAGCTGAAGCAAGTTAACTTGCTTCAGTGAAGAATGCTAAAGCGAATAATGCTGAATTGTTGATGCCATTTACAAGCTAATCATACTTGACACTATTGGAGAAACAGCGTTCTTTACGATAATTATCAATTTTTGATTTGGTTTTTAGCTTTGGTATTTGAAAACAATAACGCCTTATTCTGCCGGTTTTCTCGTGTCTGCAATAAGTGGAATATCACCGCCTTGAGTAATGAAATCATTTTTAATTTAATGATGAAAGTCAAGGATTTTGCTAGTAACACAATATCCCTGAAAAAAAAGTGGAGTATATTAGGAAAACCGCATATAATCGCCAGCCATCTATAATTTGATCAGTAAATGCAGTCTAACTCACGGCTGTTAATAGATCCCTGGAGAAAATATGTCAAACCATGCGCCAAAAATTGATTTAGGCTCAAAACTTATGTTCGTTATAAGTCTTGTGGCTATTTTACTAACCGTCTATGTACTTGTTAATAGTTTAATCAACACCTTTCAGAAGAACATGACCAAAGGCGAACTGGATAGCTCCATGAAGGTAGCCGCCGTTGCAGACAATTTAAAGCCTGTTGGTTCAGCTTCTGCATCAGATGCATCGGCGACAAGTGCTGCACCCGCCGCAGCAAGATCCGGCAAGGAAGTATATGATGCCGTTTGTACTGCATGTCATACAGCTGGCGTAGCCGGTGCGCCAAAATTTGGCGATAAGGCTGCCTGGGAGCCACGCGTCGCCAATGGTCTGGATGGTTTAATGAACACCGCGATTAACGGAAAAGGCGCGATGCCGCCTAGAGCCGGTCAGAATGTTCCGGATAACGAGTTGAAAGCGGCGATTCTATATATGACCAAAGAAGCAGGATTTGATCTGGGCGGCGCTGCCGCTGCAGCCCCTGCCAAGGCGGAAGCTCCAGCCACAGCAACACCAGCAGAAACTGCGCCTGCTACCGCAGCGCCAGCAGAACAGGCAGCGCCGGCTGCTAACACAAATGCTGCGGCACCAGCGACTACTGAAGCGCCAGCAACAACTGCTGCTGCCCCTGCAACACAAGAAAAGCCCGCTGCTGAAAAAACTGCCGCATCTTCTGACAATGCGCTTGCCGAAGGTGAGAACGTTTATAAATCTGTCTGTTTTGCCTGCCATGCGACTGGCGTTGCAAATGCGCCATTATTAGGAAACAAGGAATTATGGGCGCCTCGCATCGCAACGGGTAAAGAGTCTCTGTATAATTCCGCATTACATGGTAAAGGCGCAATGCCTCCCAAAGGCGGAAATTTGGCTCTGGAAGACGCCAAGATTAAAGCGGCTGTGGATTACATGGTTAGCAAAGCGCAGTAATTGTAGACATCAAATTGATTAAAAAGGCGTCTTTAAAGACGCCTTTTTTGTGCCTGACTCTGTGATAACCTTCTGGCTATACATGATACAGGAACGAACAAACAAATCTTCAACGCGACGAATCTACGCTAAATTTATACTCTACTCATCAATCCCGAGAAACTGAACGATTACCTTATTTTTTATTCAATACGGTTTAGCGTACACTCTGAATTTAATTAGAAATCCTATATTTTTAAACGATATGCCGAATACCGGAGATAAATAATGAATAATACGCTTACCCTGATTATTTTAGCTGCTCTGGGCGGCGTAGCAGTCGCCATACAGGGACAACTGATGGGCGTCATGGACAAGGGTATGGGCACCAAAGAGAGCGTTTTTCTGACCTATGTGCTGGGCGGTTTGATTATGCTGGTTTACTTATTCATCACGCCCGGTGGCTTCAGTTTCAAGGCGCTTGGCGGTAGTGTGCCTATTTACACCTTATGGTCGGGAGTATTGGGACTTGTGATTGTCTCGGCCATTTCTTATACCATACCGCGCCTGGGACTGGCTACAGCGTTTACCATCGTGATAGCGGCGCAGTTTCTGGTTAGCGCCTTGATCGAACAGTTCGGCTGGCTTGGGGCGACGCATCATCCGCTACATCTGGGACGTCTTGCGGGTTTTGTTGCCATTATTGCGGGTGTTTGGCTGGTTGCAAGAAATTAATCAGCTACTGCTTAATAAAATATCATTCCCAGCTACGAATAAAGGTATAAGTATTTGTTGCACTGCGCAGTATCAGCTTGTTGCGGCCTTCAAGCGCTACGCCATATTTCAGAATGATGTCTTCGCCTTGTTTGGGTGAAAGATTCATAATATATAGAACCTGATTCTTGATATGCCAGTTTTCCGCGTCAACCGAAAACGAATCGCTTAGCAAGCAGCTTGCTCCACCCGATTTATAATAGCCATTTTTATAGAAATGCTGCGCCCAGTAAGTGTCAGCACAATCATCAGCCTGGCGTTGATAGAGCCATTTGCCTCCCAGCAGTACGCGTTCAATGCGCTGATCATCCACCGTTTTCAGTGGGTTTGCGTCATTAACCGGCTGTAACAATTCACTCAATCCGGAGCAGCCTGAAAGCAAAGAAATACTCAATAACAAAGCGCTCAGGTTAATGGTTTTTTTCATAAAATTAAATTCAGACGAGTAATATTTTAAAGAAATTTATAGAATGCTACATTTGATGCTGCATTATATGTTGAGTTCATGGTCTGTGCAAAACCCATAAACAATAAACCCCGGATTCAACCGGGGTTTATTGAATAATGCGACGCTAAGCGCCGCTAAAGAGGCGTTAAGATATTTTTTGATCCAGTTCGCCAGCAGCATAACGCTGAGACATTTGATCCAGAGAAATGATTTTAGTGATTTTACTAGCATTTCCTGCGCAACCAAAGGCTTCATAACGCGCCTTACAGATCTCTTTCATCGCGTTGGTTGATTCCTTGAGGAATTTACGCGGATCGAAATTGGAAGGATTGTCATGCAGGTGTTTGCGGATGGCGCCAGTTGAAGCCATACGTAAATCGGTGTCGATATTAACCTTTGCAACGCCGTTTTTGATGCCTTCAACAATTTCTTCAACCGGTACTCCATAGGTCTGACCCATGTCGCCGCCGTAGTTATTGATGATTTCCAGCCATTCCTGCGGTACAGAAGAAGAACCATGCATAACCAGATGCGTGTTAGGCAGGCGCTCGTGAATCTCCTTGATTCGATCTATGCGCAATATATCGCCAGTCGGCTCTTTGGTGAATTTGTAAGCGCCATGTGAGGTGCCAATTGCAATCGCGAGCGCATCCACATTGGTGGCCTTAACAAAATCAGCAGCTTCCTCTACCGAGGTTAGCAGCATGTCCATATCCAGCTTGCCTTCAGCGCCATGGCCGTCTTCTTCGCCCATTTCGCCGGTTTCAAGAGAACCCAGGCAGCCTAATTCGCCTTCTACAGAAACGCCGCCAGCATGCGCCATCTTGACGACTTCTTTGGTTACGTTGACATTGTATTCAAAAGAAGCTGGCGTTTTCATATCGGCTTCCAGCGAACCATCCATCATCACCGATGTGAAACCGGACTGGATAGAACGCAAACAAACCGCTGGTTCAGAACCGTGATCCTGATGCATGACGATGGGAATATGTGGGTACATTTCAGTCGCCGCCGTGATCAGATGGCGCAGGAAAGGCTCGCCTGCATAGGCGCGCGCGCCAGCGGAACCCTGCATAATCACGGGTGAGTCAGTCTCGTCAGCCGCCTGCATGATGGCGTGAACCTGCTCCATGTTGTTAACGTTAAATGCTGGCATACCGTAGCCATTTTCAGCTGCATGATCCAGCAGTTGTCTCATTGAAATCAGGGCCATGTGGTCCTCCTTTATTTAGTATTCAAGTAGTGTTTAAATCAAGTTTAAAGTAAAACGTGGTGAATCATACCGATTTGGGCTTTTACCGGCAAATTCACCTATTTTTGTGCAAAACAAGCCTCTAACAGCCGTTTTTTATCCATGGCTTAATCCCATGACTAAGCCATACTTAGCCATTAAAGTGGTCGCCAACCCGGATAATCTTCATCTGGTTCGTACCGCCATCGGTGCCAGCGCCCACCAGATCGCCCTTGGTAATAATAACCAGATCGCCGTCATGCACAATATCTTCTTCCAGTAAATGTTCTACAACCAGTCTGTTGGCTTCTCTGGGGCTAGTCAGTTTTTCATGTATCCAGACCGGATAAACGCCCCGGTAAATACAAACGCGCCGACAGGTTGATTTATGCGTGGTCATGGCGTAAATGGGGATGCCTGAACTAATGCGCGACATCCACAACGCCGTTGAACCAGATTCGGTCAGTGCGCCAATGCCCTTGACCCCCATATGATTAGCGGCGTACATGGCTGACATGGCGATGCCCTCATCAATACGCCTGAAATAATCGCCAACTCGATGACGGGATTTTTGCGTAGATGTCGCTTGTTCAGCTTCCTCGCATATACTCGCCATCGCCTTCACGACCTTATCAGGGTGTTTGCCGGTAGCCGTTTCGCCGGAAAGCATGACGGCGTCTGTGCCATCCATCACGGCGTTTGCGACATCGAAAACCTCGGCTCGCGTGGGAATGGTGTTTTCCGTCATGGTCTCCATCATTTGCGTAGCAGTGATCACGGCGCGATTCATTTTACGGGCGCGCTTGATAAGTTTCTTTTGCATCAAGGGCAAATTCGCATCGCCAATTTCGACGCCAAGATCGCCTCGAGCCACCATGATCACATCGGATGCCTCGATGATTGCATCCAGAGTCGGTTGCTCTACCGCTTCTGCGCGTTCAACTTTGGCCACAATGGCGGCGCGACTACCCGCATCTTTGAGGAGTTCGCGCGCATAGACCAGATCGGCGGCATTCCTTGGGAATGACACAGCAAGGAAATCAACGTCAATTTCAGCAGCCGTCTTGATATCTTCCTTATCCTTGTCGCTAAGCGCTTCTGCGGAAATCCCTCCGCCGCGCTTGTTGATGCCCTTGTTATTGGAGAGTTCGCCGCCAACCAGCACTACCGTATGTATTTCAGTGTCATTGACCACATCGGTGACTTCAAGCACGATGCGGCCATCATCCAGCATCAGGTCATCGCCTTTGTAAACATCCTTGGGCAAATCCTTGTAGGCGATCCCGACCCGCTCTCGCGTGCCGGCATTTTCATCCAGCGCGGCGTCCAGAATAAAAGTATCGCCCGGTTTGAGAATTACCTTACCATCAACAAAACGGTCAATGCGGATTTTTGGACCTTGCAGATCAGCCAGTATGCCAACAGACCAGTTAAGTTTTTCGGCGGCGTCGCGAACCAGTTGAGCGCGTAATTTATGGTCTTCAATATCGCCATGCGAAAAATTCAGACGCACCACATCGACGCCCTCCCGAATCATCGCTTCTACTGTTTCAGGCGTACTTGTAGCGGGCCCCATGGTTGCGACAATCTTTGTTCTTCTCAATCTTTTTTTCATTGAGCTGGTTTAGTCCTTTATTTATTGCTTTCCTGATAGTTCAGCAATAAAGCCGCGAACTAGCGCGGCTTTATGAAAGGTTTTATCCCTTTGCGCGTTCTTCCAGCATCGCTACCACAGGTAGCTTTTTGCCTTCCAGGAATTCCAGGAATGAGCCGCCGCCGGTTGAAATATAAGACACCTTATCGGCGATTCCGTATTTATCCACAGCAGCTAAAGTATCTCCACCGCCCGCAACAGAGAAACCCGGAGATTCTGCAACCGCCATCGCAATGGTTTTGGTGCCTTCGCCAAACTGGTCAAATTCAAATACGCCAACCGGGCCATTCCAGACGATGGTGCCTGCCTTTTTAATAATCTCGGCAAGCGCCGCGGCGGATTTTGGGCCAATATCAAAAATCATGTCATCATCGGCAATGTCTTCGACATTTTTTATGGTTGCTTCAGCCGTT
Source organism: Thiotrichaceae bacterium (assembly GCA_024762625.1). Taxonomy (GTDB): domain Bacteria; phylum Pseudomonadota; class Gammaproteobacteria; order Thiotrichales; family Thiotrichaceae; genus Cocleimonas. The sequence continues at coordinate 11,219 of JANTHA010000003.1, read as the reverse complement.
TCGGAAAATTCCTTGCCGCAAACAACGTCGGTTGGTACGGGAATATCGCCGCCATTGGCTTGTGCTGCAGCTTTTAATTCTTTTGCTGTTTCGACCAGATCAGCCTCATACAGCGATTTGCCAACGTTATAGCCTTCAGCCGCGATAAAGGTGTTGGCGATACCGCCGCCAACAATCAATTGATCAACAACTTTGGATAATGACTCCAGCACCGTCAGCTTTGTGGATACCTTGGAACCCCCAACCAGAGCAACCATTGGGCGCGCAGGATTATCCAGCGCCTTGCCAAGCGCTTCAAGCTCTCCCGCCAGTAAAGGACCGGCACAGGCTGTCGGTGCAAATAAACCAACGCCATGTGTTGACGCTTGCGCGCGATGCGCTGTTCCAAACGCATCCATTACATAAATATCACACAGCGATGCATATTTTTTGGAAAGTTCTTCATCATTGGCTTTCTCGCCTACATTGAAACGGACATTCTCAAGCAATACAACTTCGCCATCGTTTAACTCTGGCGCTTTCTCGAGATAATCTTTAATGAGCCTTACTTCCTGGCCTAACAGGCCACTCATGTGTTCTGCAACCGGAGCCAGTGAAAACTGTTCTTCTGGCTGTCCCTCGGTTGGTCGTCCGAGATGAGACATGATCATGACCTTAGCGCCAGCAGCAACCGCCTTCTCAATGGTGGGTAATGAGGCGCGAATACGCTTGTCAGAGCTAACCTTACCATCCTTGATGGGCACATTTAAATCCTGACGAATAAGAACGCGCTTTCCAGCGAGGTCGAGGTCGGTCATCTTGATAACAGACATGGAGATCTCCTTAAATACGTTTAGATTAATTAAATAAGGTCTAATAAGACTTAGAACTTATTTAATTAATCTGGGAGGCGCCAAACAACGCCCCCCAGGTGTTTTGCTTTGCAGTTACTTAATCAAATCAAGCAACGTGTCCAACCAGACGCAACATATTACAAGTATAGCCATATTCGTTATCGTACCAGGATACCAGTTTAACGAATGTGTCATCCAGTGCAATGCCAGCGCCAGCGTCAAAGATAGACGACGCGCTGATGCCGCGGAAATCAGACGATACAACTTTTTCGTCTGTGTATTGAAGCGTACCGCTAAGCTCGCCTTCTGATGCTTCTTTGATGGCGGAACAAATGTCATCATAGGAAGCCGCCTTGTCAAGCTCACAGGTCAGGTCAACCACGGAAACGTCAACAGATGGAATGCGGAAAGCCATGCCGGTCAGTTTGCCGTTCAGCTCAGGCAGAACCACGCCAACTGCTTTTGCAGCGCCGGTTGAAGATGGAATAATGTTTTCAAATACGGAACGACCGCCGCGCCAGTCTTTACGCGAAGGACCATCAACTGTCATTTGTGTCGCTGTTGCTGCGTGAACCGTAGTCATCAAACCGCGTTTCAGACCCCAGTTATCATTGATAACCTTGGCGATTGGAGCAAGACAGTTGGTGGTGCATGATGCAGCTGAAATGATTGACTGTCCATCGTATGTTTCGTGATTCACACCGTAAACAAACATTGGACCACCGTCTTTACAAGGCGCTGATTGCACAACTTTCTTAGCGCCTGCATCAATATGCGGCTGACAGCTCTCTTGCGTCAGGAAGAAGCCAGTACAGTCGATAACGACATCAGCGCCTACCTCTTCCCACTTCAGATCAGCCGGGTTGCGCTCGGCTGTAACACGGATTTTTTTACCGTCAACAGTGATAGACGTATCATCCACATCATTAATTTCACCGTCAAAACGTCCATGCGCTGTATCGTATTTAAGCATGTACGCCAGATAATCATTTTCAAGCAGATCGTTGATTCCAACTACTTCAAGGTTTGGGAAATCTTTTTTGATCGCACGGAATACCATGCGTCCTATACGTCCAAAACCGTTAATGCCGACTTTTGTTGTCATGAGGGGGTTCTCCTTAGGAATAATAATTAGAAATATAAAAAAACGGGGATGTATTAATAACACCCCCGATCAGGGTTGGTATCAGGCAACTTCGTTGATTGCTTCGCCTACTTTTTCAGCGGTAATGCCAAAGTATTTAAACAACTCTGAAGCAGGAGCAGATTCACCGAAGGTAGTCATGCCGACCACAGCGCCTTTTGAGCCTACATATTTCCACCAGCCGTCCATAATTGCGGCTTCAACTGCAACGCGGGCTGTTACAGCGGCAGGCAGTACGGATTCTTTATAGGCGTCATCCTGCGCTTCGAATGCATCAACCGAAGGCATGGATACCACGCGCACTTTCTTGTCAGATGCTTCGGCGGCTTCCATGGCGATTTCTACTTCTGAACCGGTTGCAATCACGATCACATCTGGCGTACCGTCGGTATCCTTAAGAATATAGCCGCCCTTATCAATGTTGGCGATCTGGTCATCGCTACGGTTCTGGTGAGCCAGATTCTGACGCGAGAAGATCAGGCAGGATGGGCCGTTTTTGCGTTCGATCGCGACTTTCCAGGCAATCGCCGTCTCAACAGCATCACACGGTCTCCATACCGTCATGTTAGGAATCATGCGCAAAGTTGGAATTTGCTCGATAGGTTGGTGAGTCGGGCCGTCTTCACCCAGTCCGATTGAGTCGTGCGTATAAACGAAGATGCTTTGTATTTTCATCAACGCCGCCATGCGTAGCGCGTTGCGGGCGTATTCAGAGAACATCAGGAAGGTTGCGCCATAAGGCAGCAATCCGCCGTGTAATGTAACGCCGTTCATGATCGCGGACATGCCGAATTCACGAACACCGTAAGAAATATAGTTGCCTTCGAAATTCATCTCAGTAGAGCCATGCGTATCATTGATACTAACGCTGCATTCACTAAAGGTATTGTTTGAAGGCGTCAGATCGGCGGAACCGCCAAGGAATTCAGGCAATACTTTACAGTAGCCATTCAATGCCATTTTGGATGAAATACGGCTCGCCTGCGTTGGCGCTTTTTCGTTGACTTCCTTGATGAACTTTTCTGCATATTCTGCCCAGTTTTCGGGAAGATCATGCGCCATGCGGCGTTCAAATTCAGCGGCTTCTTCAGGGAATTTTTCCTGGTAGGCGGCAAATTTCTGATTCCATGCAGATTCAGCCGCTTTACCGGCTTCCGTGGCGTCCCAACCCGCATAAACATCATCAGGAATATCAAATGGAACATGGCTCCAGCCCAGGTTTTCACGTGTAGCCTCGATTTCCTCCATGCCCAACGCTTCGCCGTGAACATGGTGGCCGCCTTCCTTATTGGGCGCGCCTTTACCAATCACAGTATTACAACAAATGATTGAAGGCTTGTCTGTTTCGGCAATTGCCGCTTCAGTGGCTTTTTTAATGGCTTCCGGATCGTGGCCGTCAACGGATTGAACATGCCAGTTATAGGCTTCAAAACGCTTTGGCGTATCATCGATAAACCAGCCATCCACATTACCGTCGATGGAAATATCGTTATCATCATAGAAACAGATCAGCTTGCCCAGACCAAAGGATCCAGCAAGCGAGCAGGCTTCGTGTGAAATGCCTTCCATCAGACAGCCATCGCCGAGGAATACATAGGTTTTGTGATCGACGATTTCATGACCTTCTTTATTAAACTGGGCCGCCAATATTTTTTCCGCCAGCGCCATGCCTACGGCATTGGTAACACCCTGTCCCAGTGGGCCAGTCGTGGTTTCGATGCCGGGCGTGTAACCATATTCAGGATGACCAGGCGTTTTGGAATGCAGCTTGCGGAAGGCTTTCAGATCATCGATTGTCAGGTCATAGCCAGTTAGGTGCAATACCGAGTAAGGCAACATGGATCCATGACCATTGGACATCACAAAGCGGTCGCGATCGACCCACTTGGGGTTTTTCGGATTATGCTTCATGAAATCGTTATAGAGGACTTCAGCTATATCAGCCATTCCCATCGGTGCACCAGGGTGACCAGAGTTAGGAATTTGAATGGCGTCCATAGCAAGAGCGCGGATGGCGTTAGCCAGTTTTGCACGGTTTGACATTAAGGCTCTCCTTGAGTGTTTTATATTTGTAACAGATTGCTTTGTAGCCTGAACTAAAACTAATTCGCATATTTCAATGGCGAAAATGGCGAATTGACAAGCCACATAGGAATCTACTCGATAACAAACCTAATTAAATTGTTCCAAATACCTAATTATCTTCATGAGCAAACTATCTTTAATGATTAAAAAGGTATTCAAATTTCTGCGTCTATAAGAATCAAAAATAGTCAGATAATATGGGGGACAGAAAATTTAGAGCGGCTATTGTGTCCGACTTAAAGCTAATGAGCAACCTCTAATTGGGGATATACCCTCAATTTATATTGTGGTTACCGGACTGTATCGCCCATTATCTTTAAAAAATTCCACTTTATCTGTTTTGATGCTACAAAATTGAGCAATTTTAGACTATAATCCGCCGTCCATTGCTTGAGGAGCGTTGCAATCTGATTTTTACATCGGACCAGGCTCAAGCATATTTTCACTATTGCAACGGCGCTCAGCTATATTATGAAGGAGAAATAAATATGGCTGGGAATCATCTTTTTACTTCCGAGTCTGTATCAGCGGGCCATCCCGATAAAATGGCGGATCAAATATCCGACGCCATACTTGATGCTATTCTGAAACAAGACACATCTGCGCGCGTCGCTTGTGAAACCATGGTTAAAACAGGCATGGTGGTATTAGCGGGCGAAGTCACCACCAGCGCCGTGATTGATTATGAAACCATCGTGCGCGGCGTGGTCAACGACATCGGCTACACCAGTTCAGATATTGGTTTTGACGGCGACACCTGTGCGGTGTTGAACGCGCTGGGTCAGCAATCGCCCGATATCGCGATGGGCGTTGACCGCGAAAACAAGGAAGCGCAGGGCGCTGGCGACCAGGGTTTGATGTTTGGCTACGCCAGTAATGAAACCGACGTATTAATGCCTGCGCCGATCACCTATTCTCACCGTCTGGTTGAAAAACAGGCCGAGCTGATGAAATCCGGACAACTGGATTTTCTGCGCCCTGACGCCAAAAGCCAGGTCACTTTCCGCTATGAAGACGACAAGCCGGTAGCCATCGACGCCGTTGTGCTATCAACCCAGCACAGCCCTGAAATCAGCCAGGCTGATTTGCAGGAAGCAGTGATGGAAGAAATCATCAAGCCGGTGTTGCCAACGGAATGGCTGGACGCCAACACCGAATACCACATCAACCCGACCGGGCAATTCATCATCGGCGGCCCCATGGGCGACTGTGGTTTGACCGGCCGTAAAATCATCGTGGATACCTACGGCGGTATGGCGCGTCACGGCGGCGGCGCATTCTCCGGAAAAGACCCTTCCAAGGTTGATCGTTCCGCTGCATACGCGGGTCGCTATGTCGCCAAGAACATTGTCGCTGCTGGTCTTGCCGAACGCTGTGAAATCCAGGTTTCCTATGCGATTGGCGTCGCCGAGCCCACCTCTATTTCAATTGACACCTTTGGCACCGGAACCATGAGTGATGAAAAAATCGAGGCGCTGGTGCGCGAAGTGTTTGATCTGCGCCCCTACGGCATTGTCACCATGCTGGACTTGCTGCAACCCATCTATCGCCAGACAGCCGCCTATGGCCACTTCGGTCGTGAAGACCTGGGACTGCCTTGGGAAAAGACCGACAAAGCCGATGCGCTGAGAGTCTAGCGTTACATACTCACCTTGCGCCCGTCCCTTGAAAGCGTAAAAGCGTAGTTAAAAACAAACTACACGCCTCTTTTTGGGAGCGGGCAACTCATATTTAAATAGGAAAATAGAATGACACAAGCACATGATTACATCGTTGCCGATATCAGCCTGGCTGATTGGGGACGCAAAGAACTGAATATCGCCGAAACCGAAATGCCGGGACTGATGGCGCTGCGCGAAAAATACGGCGCAGAAAAACCATTGGCGGGCGCACGCATTGCCGGTTCGCTGCACATGACCATCCAGACAGCGGTTTTGATTGAAACATTGACTGCGCTGGGCGCTGAAGTGCGCTGGGCGTCCTGCAATATTTTCTCGACACAGGATCATGCAGCGGCAGCCATTGCGGCTTCCGGCGTACCGGTTTTCGCCACCAAAGGCGAAACACTGGACGAATACTGGGATTATGCACACAAAATTTTTGAGTGGCCAAACGGCGAAACCGCCAACATGATTCTGGATGATGGCGGCGATGCAACCATGTTGATCGAGCTGGGAACAAAAGCCGAGAAAGACATCACGGTGCTGGATGACCCAAGCAGTGAAGAAGAGGTGGCGCTTTACAACTCAATCAAGGAAAAGCTCAAAACCTCGCCAAACTGGTATTCAAATATTCGCCCCAACATCAAGGGCGTAACTGAAGAAACCACCACTGGCGTACACCGTTTATACGAAATGGAAAAAGCGGGCGAGCTGACCTACCCCGCCATCAACGTAAACGACTCAGTCACCAAATCAAAATTTGACAATCTCTACGGCTGTCGCGAGTCGCTGGTTGACGGCATCAAGCGCGCTACCGATGTGATGATTGCGGGTAAAATCGCCGTGGTATTAGGTTATGGCGATGTGGGTAAAGGCTGTGCGCAATCGCTACGCGGCCTCGGCGCAACTGTCTGGGTGACCGAAATTGACCCGATCTGCGCCTTACAGGCTTCCATGGAAGGCTATCGCGTTGTCACCATGGATGACGCGGCGTCACAGGCAGATATTTTTGTCACTGCAACCGGCAACTTCCATGTGATTACCGAAGAACACATGCTACAGATGAAGCATGAATCCATTGTCTGTAATATCGGCCACTTCGACAATGAAATCGCCGTTGCCGATATGGAAAAATACGAGTGGGAAAACATCAAACCACAAGTTGACCACATCATACTGCCAAGCGGCAACCGCATTATCCTGCTGGCGCAGGGTCGTTTGGTAAACCTGGGCTGCGCAACCGGCCACCCCAGTTTCGTGATGTCCAACTCATTCACCAACCAGGTGCTGGCTCAAATCGAGTTATACAAGGATGGCGACAAATATGACAATCAGGTTTACATGCTGCCTAAAGCACTGGATGAAGAAGTGGCGCGTTTGCACCTTGGTAAAATTGGCGCGAAGCTGACTGAACTGACCGATTTCCAGGCGCAATACATCAGTGTTGATAAAAATGGCCCATACAAGGTTGAGCATTATCGTTATTAATCTTTGCTTGCGATGCTTCCGTTGTCATTGCGGCGCAGGCCGTAATCCATGTATGCGATGGCGCAAGCCTCAAGCATGGATGCCGGCCTTCGCCGGCATGACGGAGAAGTGGGCGCTGATACGACAGTGTCCTGATAACCAAAGGTTTTATAAAAAACAGCCATGAAAAAACAATCATTCAGTTTCGAGTTCTTTCCGCCAAAAACAGACAAGGGCGCAGAGAATCTGGCCAAAGTACGCGATGCGCTGGCTGCATTAAAGCCCGCTTTTTTCTCGGTCACCTATGGCGCGGGCGGTTCGACCCAGGATTGCACGCTACAAACGGTGCTGGACATACAGAAGCAAACCGGCATCCCGGCAGCGCCGCATCTTTCCTGTGTCGGATCAACTAAAAGCCAGATCCGGGAAATCATCAATATCTATAAAGACAACGGCATCAACCGGATTGTCGCATTGCGTGGCGATCTACCTTCCGGCATGCAGGATATCGGTGAGTTCCAATACGCCAATGAACTGGTGGCGTTTATCCGTGAAGAAACCGGCGATCATTTTAAGATCGAAGTTGCATCCTATCCGGAAATGCACCCGCAGGCGCCTGATTTTCAGACCGATCTTGAAAACTATGCAAACAAGATTCGCGCGGGCGCAGATCGCTCCATCACCCAGTATTTTTACAATAGCGACGCCTATTTTTACTTTGTCGATAGCTGTGAAAAAATAGGCGTTGATGCGCCTGTGGTTCCCGGTATCATGCCAATCACCAATTTCGTGCAACTGGCGCGATTTTCAGATGGCACCGGCGCAGAAATACCGCGCTGGTTGCGCAAACGGCTGGAAGGCTATGGCGATGATCTTGAGTCCATTACTGCACTGGGAACCGAGTTTGTCACAAAAATGTGTGATCGCTTACTCACAGGCGGCGCGCCGGGGCTTCATTTTTACACCATGAACAAGGTTGAGCCAAGCAAGACAATATGGACTAACCTGGGCTTGTCGGAAATTAAAACAGAGAATATTAACTGACAAATACCGTATGGCCTTCGATGCTCAAAACTTGCTACTGATTCTGAACAGTGGTTCTTCCAGCGTCAAATTTTCTGTACTTTCATGTCAACCGGAAAATCCGGATAACCTGGCGGGGGAAGTCACACCGCAACGGATTTTCAATGGACAAATAGAACATTTTGGTTCATAGGCTAACTGGCGCCTCAGTGATGTAAATGGTCAAATTGAAAACAAACAGGAACCTGAATTCAATTCATAAGTGCATACTCATCAATTTTTAACTGTGTCGCTTAAGTGACAGATGCGCCTGATTAAATCCATTAGAGTCACGATCCACGATAATTATTATTTTTAAGGAGACTGAAATGGATTTGAATTTTATTATGGTTGGTCCACCGCTTGTTGCATTGTTATCTGGCATCGCCATTCTGATTTGGCCAAAATTGTTAAATTACATTGTCGCCATTTATCTGATTTTTTTCGGACTAATGGGACTGATTCCATTCATGATATGAGAGTGCGCCAGGTTCATTTAGCCGTCAAGCTAAGCAAAAAGGGAATGAGAAATGAGCGAATCAACACAAGCACAGCAATCAACTCTGCATGGAATAAGCAGTGAGGTAGCAGCCGAACGCCTTGAAAAATACAGCCCTAACACCCTGGAAGAAAAAAGAAATCAACCCTGTTAACCCTGCTGGGCTACTTCTGGGGACCAATACCCTGAATAATTGAAATAGCGACTATTTTGTCGACGGCAATCCAGCACTGGGCTGATTTCGGCGCGGCCGGTTTTGCCATCGCCTATACGTCCAGAACCATGCCCTTTATTTTCTATGCAATTACAGGCCTGTTTTTCCTGGCGTTTATGTTTGAAGTTTTATTGCGATTGTTAAAGGACAGGCAGATTCACCAGCAGATTGTCCTGGATCTGGAAGACATTGAGAAAAAATTGTTTGCCGGCAAGTAATTCACTTTCAGTCGCCATAAAAACACACAGACCAGGCAGCGTCGATGACTAAACAAATTACAACATTAGCAAAGCTGCGATCCAAGGGTTTAGTGATCGGATTTATTGCCGGTCTTGCGGGCGGCCTGGTGAGCCTGGGCGGTGGTACGCTTGTGATCCCCATGCTGATGGGCTGGATTGCTTTTTCGCCGCTCAAAGCACGCGGCACAGCTATCATGGTCAGCCTGTTTTCGGCGTCTATCGGAACCTTGATATATGCATCTAGCGGACAAGTAGACTTTGAAATCGTGTTACTGGTCGCCATCCCGTCATTTATTATTACGCCGCTGGCGGCTGCCTGGTCGGAAGGGTTTTCACCTGATCGCTTAAAACGCTTGTTTGGGATTGTCATCATGGCGGGTGGCGCGCTGGTGCTGTTTCGTGACTATTTGCCAAACATGGCGACAGTGCCGCAATCATGGTATTACCCTTTTTTACTCGGCGTCGGCGTCATTGAGGGTCTGGTGGCGGGCGTGATCGGTATAAGCGGCGGCCCGGTATTGGCTCCATTGTTTGTTCTGGGCCTTGGCATCCCCCAACAACTGGCGCAAGGTTGTTCATTAGCCGCCCGTTTACCGGCCATACTCAGTGGAATCTGGGAGAATTGGCGGCTGGGAAATATTGAGTGGCCGCTCGTATTGCCGCTTGCAATAGGCGCATTGCTGGGGGCAACCGCCGGCAGCCATATGGCGCTTAACTTGCAGGAAGCGCATCTGCGCGCCCTATTCGGCGTATTTTTGATTGGGCTGGGTTTTCATTATTTACTGGGTCGAATAAAACACTGATTCTTTTAGTGAGGATTCATGGCACAGTAATGGTTAACCTGACTGTGTCCAGTGGCTGCCCAGGTATTCTCTTTAATTTTTTTATACTTGCCTGTGTGGCGCTATTTGAAATAATCCCAAATTCATTTGGCTGTATCATTTTTTGTGTTTCAATTGCGCGCGTATTAATCTTGCTTAAACCATCCGCCAGCACTTGCCTATCAAGCATGATTTTCGGGGGGTGTACAACCTGAATGCTGATTGATGTCGAATCCTTGCCTGACGCCTGTGCTTGTGCGCTTGATATGCCCAGCAATACTGGCAAAACTATTTGACACAGTAAAACCCGTAAAGATGGGTAAAATGGCCTGCAACAATGGGCTGGAATGTTATACGCTGCTCTCACATGTTTATCCGGACGATTGGTTCCAGATAATTATGCGTTGCCAGCTGACTTTAACCGATGCGCTTTATCGTTAATTTATGAGCGTTAATGAAAGGCAAATCCGTCTATCCTGAAAGTCGCTCCATTCATGATTGAAGACTTAAATATTTATTAAAATAGAAGCGTTAAAATAACAGACAAAAAAATGCCGCTCTCAGGATTAGCTGGAGCGGCAAATGTTTCTTACCAATACCAAATAAGATTACTGAGTGACAACGGTGACTGTGACAGTATCTGAATAAGTACCCGCATCCACTGTGCCTGGCAATGCAGGTGAAACCAGATCCAGTGATGTTACAGCTGAATTACAAGACTGTGTAACCGTATTGGCGCCTGCGCCTGAGTTAGTAACGCCCGCATAGCTGATTGCATAATCAACCAGCACCGCATTGGTGACATTGTGCTTCAACTGGTAACCGTTTGCAGAAGAAAATGTCATGTCACAGTTTCCCTGTGAATTTGACTCCAGGCCTAATGTGCCTAGGGAAACAGTGGCATTATCAATATCTGATGTTAAAAAAGTGTTGGTGCTGCCTACGGCGGTTCCAATCAGGTTGACGTAGGCGTCTTTGGTCACATTAATTTGTATATCAGTAGAATCTGTTGCGGCAAGGGCTGCTGAACTTGAGGCTAAAAGAACGCCGGCAGCGATGAGAGAACGAGAGGTTTTCATTTTTTTATTATCCTTTTTGTAAATTGTTTAAAAGATGGGGTTTTGACTGATTTAATCATTTTTATATTGACCAGCCATGCACAATAGTTTAGGTTTTTTTTCCTGAATATCACCT
>JANTHA010000002.1 GCA_024762625.1 Thiotrichaceae bacterium | reverse complement strand
GATGTGATTCGCATTGTCTATTCATCCCTGAAGACGCCCCAACGGATTTATGATTACAACATAAAAACCCACAAACTGGTTTTGCGAAAGAAACAAGACATACCCAGCGGCTACAGCAGCAAGGATTACCGCTTACACCGCTGGTTCGCTACGGCTCAGGATGGCGAACAAGTTCCGCTGACGGTATTATTTAAAAAAAATACGAAGCTTGACGGCTCTGCTCCAGTTTTCATTATGGGTTATGGCGCTTATGGCCGCTCGCTACACCCCTATTTCCGGGAAAATATTTTCAGTCTGGTGAATCGCGGTTTCGTTTTTGTTCTGGCGCATGTACGCGGCGGCATGGAAAAGGGTTATGATTGGTACAAAAATGGACGGCTTGATAAAAAAACCAATACCTTTAATGATTTCATCGCTGTTGAAAAATTTCTGATTAAAAACAGGATTGGCTCTGCTGGAAAAATAATCGCCTATGGCGCGAGTGCAGGCGGCATGATCATGGGTGTCATCGCTAATCAGGATGATGGGCTATTATGCGGTATTGTAACTGATGTTCCATTCGTGGATGTTCTTAACACGATGCTCGATGACACGCTTCCTCTCACTCCCAGCGAATGGCCCGAATGGGGAAATCCAGTCAAAAACCCTGAGGACTTCAATCTGATCCGCTCCTATTCGCCCTACGATAATGTGCGTAAAAAAGCCTATCCACACATGATGGTGCTGGCGAGCGTATCGGATAGTCGCGTGACCTACTGGGAAGCTGCCAAATGGGTCGCCAAACTACGCGCCATGAGAACTAACCACAATGTATTAATGCTCAGAACCGACATGAGTGCGGGCCATTCAGGCGCAACGGGACGTTTTAGCGGTCTCGCCGGGGTCGCCATGATTTATGCATTTGCGATCAAGGCGGTCAATGGCAAGCGATGTCTCAGTCATTCACAATGACAGGTTTGGGCGCTTCACAATTTCCAGAGTCTCCAAAGCTTTCCTAGTCTCCATAGCCTCCGCCGCCCGGCGTTTTGATAATCAGCACATCGCCCGGCTCAACGGCAACTTCAGCCGTCGTCCCCAGGACTACCATCTTGCCATCTTTGCGCTGCAACAGGTTCTGCCCGGTTTTACCAGGCTTGCCGCCCGCCATGCCGTAGGGTGGTATTTGACGGTGTCCAGTCAACAGGGTGACAGTCATCGACTCCAGAAAACGTGTTTTTCGAATCACGCCATCACCGCCATGATGTCTGCCAGCGCCACCTGAACCCTTACGGATTTTGAATGACTCCAGGATCACTGGAAAACGCTGTTCAAGCACTTCTGGGTCGGTCAGGCGCGAGTTGGTCATGTGGCTGTGAACCGCGCTTGCGCCATCTTTTTTCGGCGTTGCGCCGGCTCCGCCGCATAGCGTCTCATAATACTGATATTCCCTGTTGCCCCAGAAAACATTGTTCATGGTGCCCTGCGAGGCGGCCATCACTTTGAGTGCGCCAAACAGCGCGTCAACAATGGTTTGCGAGGTTTCCACATTGCCTGCAATCACCGCCGCCGGGTATTCGGGGTTGAGTATGGAGCCTGACGGTACGATGATATCCAGCGGTTTCAGACAGCCTTGATTGAGCGGTATATCGTCATTGACCAGACAGCGAAATACATACAGCACGGCGGCCTTGGCGATCGCCAGCGGCGCATTGTAATTGCCCGGATGCTGGGAACTGGAGCCGGTGAAGTCAACCACGGCGCGGCGCTGCGCCTTGTCTACACGGATGGCAACGCAGATTTTCTGACCGCCATCCATTTCCTGACAAAACGCTCCATCCTCCAGTCTCGTCAACAAACGTCTCACCGATGCTTCCGCATTATCCTGCACATGACTCATATAGGCCTGAACAACATCCAGAGAGTAATGAGCAACCAGACTGATAAGCTCCTGCGCGCCTTTTTCGCAGGCGGCCAGTTGCGCCTTGAGGTCGGCGATATTCATCTCAATATTTCGCACCGGGTAAGCGCCGCTGGAAAGTAGCGCCCGTATCGACTGTTCCTGAAAAACGCCACGCCTTACCAGCCTGACGGGATGTATCACAACCCCTTCCTCGTCGATGTGGCTGGAATCAGCCGGCGCGGAACCGGGCGTCTTGCCGCCGATATCGGCATGGTGGCCGCGGGACGCAACGTAAAAAAGAATCTGATGGCCGACGGCGTCAAACACCGGTTTGACTACGGTAATATCCGGTAGGTGCGTGCCGCCGTTATAGGGCGCATTGAGCACGATCGCATCGCCGACCGCCATATCCCGCACGTTGCGAATCACCGCCTTGATGCTTTCGCTCATGGAGCCAAGATGCACCGGCATATGCGGCGCATTGGCGACCAGGTCACCCTCCTGATTAAAGATGGCGCAGGAAAAATCAAGACGCTCCTTGATATTCACCGATACGGCGGTATTAGCAAGCACATAGCCCATCTGTTCGGCGATGGACATGAATAGATTATTGAAAATTTCCAACCTGACCGGATCGGCGCGAAGGTCTTGCTTATTTTGTTCTTGATGGCTTTCAGCGTCTTGTCGATGCGTGAGCAGCAGATCGCCAGACGCGCGCATGTGCGCCTCCCAGCTTGGCTCCACCACGGTGGTTGCTGCGCTTTCAAGAATAATGGCGGGCCCCGGAATAGCCTGACCGGCTACCAGGCTGTCGCGTTGATAAAAGGGACAGTCGCGCCATTTTTCCTGCATGTAGACCCGGTGACGGGCAAGCGGCATTGCCGGGGATCTGTTTGTGACCGGAGTTTGCCCTGGAGGCGCATCGGCCAAAGCCCGCACATCCACCTGCAAGGATTCGACGATTAAATGTTTTTCCGGCGTGATAAAGCCAAAGCGTTGTTGGTGCTGCGCCTCGAACCGTTGTTTGATTTGTTGCATGTCAGGCTGCTCAAAATCACAGCTTAAACTGCTGTCCGAACCCTGGTAACGGATCTGCAAGCGTCTTCTGGCGCGCATCGACGCATCACTCAAATTCTGCTCAACCAGCTCCTTTTCGCATTCAGTCCGTAGCGATTCCGCCAAGCTCTGCAAACTGGCCAGAGTTTCGCTGTCCAATTCCGCCTCAATAGCCTGTTGACGCGTAGCGACCGTATCGGCCAGCCCCATGCCATAGGCGGACAACACACCAGCATAAGGATGAATAAAAACCTGTTTCATGCAGAGCGCCTCGGCTACCAGGCAGGCATGTTGCCCGCCTGCGCCGCCAAAACAGCAAAGCACATAATCACTGGCGTCATGGCCGCGCTGCACCGAAATCTTTTTAATCGCATTAGCCATGTTTTGCACGGCTATTGCCAGGAAACCACTGGCGACTTCCTCTGCGCATGTTTGTTCCGCAGTGTTAGCGCTGACCTCGGCAGCCAATTGTGAGAATCCATGTTCAACCTGGCGACAATCCAGCGGCTGATCGCCCTGTTCGCCGAACACCGCCGGAAAATGAGCGGACTGCAATTTGCCCAGCATCACGTTACAGTCGGTAATGGTCAAGGGGCCGCCGTTGCCATAACTGGCGGGGCCCGGGCTTGCGCCTGCGGACTCCGGGCCTACGCGGTAGCGCGCGCCATCAAATCTGCAGATTGAGCCGCCCCCGGCCGCTACCGTGTGAATTTCCAGCATGGGCGCGCGCATGCGCACTCCGGCCACTTCGGTTTCAAGCGTGTATTCAAAACCACCGCGTTGGTGGTTGTAATGGCTCACGTCGGTGGAGGTTCCACCCATGTCAAAACCGATGATCCGGTCAAAACCGGCGCGCCTCGCGGTGCGCACCATGCCGACAATGCCGCCTGCCGGGCCGGATAAAATCGCATCCTTGCCCTGAAATAGAGTGGCATCAGTAAGTCCGCCATTTGACCGCATGAATTCAAGCCGTCCTCCGGCCTGCTGCAAACCGCTTAACGCCGCCGATACCTGCTTGATATAGCGTTTTAAAACAGGCGTCAGATAGGCATCCACCACCGTAGCGTCGCCGCGCGAAACCAGCTTTATCAACGAGCTGCAGCGATGACTGAGTGAAATCTGGGTAAATCCGGTTTCTTCTGCAAGACGCGCAAGCTGCTGTTCATGATGTGGATAGCGATAGCCATGCATGAGTACGATGGCGACGCTGCGCAATCCGGATTCGTAGGCGGCTTGCAGATCCTTTTTTACTTTGCCGGGATTAAGCGGCTGCAGTACATTTCCCTGGACATCCAGGCGTTCCTGCACCTCAATAACCCGTTTGTAAAGCATCTCCGGCAGATCTATATCCAGCGCAAACAAATCCGGCCGGTTTTGATAGCCAATGCGCAAGGCATCGGCAAAACCCTGTGTAATCAGCAGCAGCGTATCCTCGCCCTGACGCTCCAGCAAGGCATTGGTGGCGACCGTGGTGCCCATTTTGACGGCTGAGATTTGATCAACGGGTAACGGCTGGTCAGCGTTGATGTTCAGTAATTGTCGAATGCCCGCAATTGCTGCATCGGAGTAGTGATCAGGATTTTCAGATAAGAGCTTGCAGCTAGTCAGGCCGCCATCGGGCAGTTGCGCCACGATGTCGGTAAAGGTGCCGCCGCGGTCAATCCAGAATTGCCATTTGCCGCTGTTATTTACCGGCTTGTTTCCCTGCCGGCTCTCTGTATTAGCCGCAGATGCATTAACCACAGACTTGCTCATGGGCGCTGTTTTAGCAGCGATGATGGGCCATAATGTGTTTTCAGCACCTCAAGGAACAATGCGGCTCCCCGGGCGACATTTTCGACCCAGTCATCCGAAGCGTTTTCATCGGTGCTGTCGGTAACATATTTGTAGCAGTCAAACGCCGTATCATGATGCGCGCAGACCTTGTACAAGGCATAGCCTTCCATATCGATCAGATCAATCGGAATGTCCAGTCCTTCCAGATGCAATTCCGAATCGGTCACGAATGAATCGCCGGAAGCCAGCACCACGCCCTTCGCTTCGGGCAGTTTCTCATCTGCTTCAAAAGGCGTAACGCCGCGTGGGACGCCCAGACCCCGCACATCCATATCGCGCTGTACAAAGGTATCCACCTTGAGTAATCCGTGCTTATGGCTAACCGCGCCGGCAGTGCCGTAATTAACCACCAGATCCGGTTTGTAAAATAACAGCGCCTCGTAGAGCCTGATCGCCGCATTCAGCTTGCCCACACCGGTATGCACCACAGGCGCAAACTTATCCAGCTCCGGCGTTTCCATTTCCAGGGCCGCGACGATGATGTATCGGGTTGGTTTATTCATATTGCGGCATTCCATTTACAACACAACGTAAAATTCCATAATCGAATTGTTCCTGCAGTTCATTATAGAGTGGTTTTAACGCCTTTTCCTGTTTGCTGTTAAGGATTTCGGCCGTGCGTTCGATCAGTTCAATATCGCTATCGTCGATATCAAGCACATCGGCGGCTTTGAGCAGACCTGCTTCGATTGCATCGGCCAGATGCGTATAAATGGAGCTTGTTTTCAAGTCGCGTTTTGCGGCAATTTCGTCAATACTCAGGCCTTCAATGTATAAAGCCAGCGTTTCATTAATGGTGTCCGAAAAATGATTATTCAAAAGCGCTGGTAGCGGATAATCATGAATCACATCCATGAAGGCTTTGCCATAGCGCTGCAGTTTCATTTCGCCGACACCATTGATATAACGGAAAGTTTCATCGTTTTGCGGACGCTGGCGCGCCATTTCGATCAGGGTAGCGTCGCTGAAAATGACATAGGGCGGAACGCCCTGTTCAGTGGCGAGTTCGGTGCGCAATGAGCGTAAAGCTTCAAACAGATCGGAATCCATACTGCGCAGCGCTTCTTTGGCGCGCCTCTTGCTTTCCTTTTTGCCAGCGACGGGTTTATGATATTTACGCGCCATAAGCTTGATCTCGCCGCGCAATAGCGGACGTGATTGTTCGGTCAGTTCCAGCGCGCCGAACTTTTCCATATTGATATTCAGAAAGCCCTGTGCGATCAGCTGGCGAAACAGGCTGCGCCATTCGGCCTGTTTCAAATCCTGGCCTATGCCAAAAGTGCTAACCTGATCATGGCGGTTTTGCAGTATGCGCGGGTCGCTCTTGCCAAGTAAAATATCGGTCAGGTAGGCAACGCCAAAACGCTGTCCGGTGCGATAAACGGTAGACAAGGCTTTCTGGGCTTCCACAGTGGCGTCCCAGGTTTTCGGCGGATTCAGGCAGTTATCACAGTTGCCGCAGTTCGTTTCTAGTTGTTCTCCAAAGTAGGCGAGTAAGGCCTGTCGCCGACAACTGGCGAGTTCACAAAGGCCGAGCATGGCGTCCAGCTTCTGGCTGATGATGCGTTTGTGTTGTTCGCTACCGTCGCTGTCCTGCATCATCTGGCGCAGGCTGATGACGTCCTGCAGGCCGTAGCTCATCCAGGCGTCAGCCGCTTCGCCATCGCGTCCTGCGCGCCCTGTTTCCTGATAATAGGCTTCGATATTTTTAGGCAGACTCAAATGCGCCACAAAGCGCACATCCGGTTTGTCTATGCCCATGCCGAAGGCGATGGTGGCGACAATGATCACGCCCTCCTCGCGCAGGAAGCGCTGCTGGTGGCGTTGCCGGACGGCTGCGTCCAGTCCGGCATGATAGGGTAATGCAACAACGCCCTTGCTGCTGAGCCATTCTGCTGTCGATTCCACTTTTTTACGCGACAGGCAATAGACAATACCCGCATCGCCCGCATGTTTCTCCGAAATGAATTTCCACAATTTATCGCGCGCATTTTGCGCTTCCGAAATGGTATAGCTGATATTGGGCCGGTCAAAGCTATTGATATAAACGCCCGCATCATTGAGGCGCAGCTGCTGGATGATCTCACTCCGGGTGCGCTTGTCTGCGGTCGCCGTAAGCGCGATGCGCGGCACATCGGTAAAACGCTCTGGCAACACCGAAAGACGCTGGTATTCAGGGCGAAAATCATGCCCCCATTGTGATACGCAGTGCGCTTCATCAATTGCGAACAAAGCGATTTTGCATTGAGCCAGCAAGGTTAGTGTTTGCTCGTTAAGCAGTCTCTCAGGGGCGACATACAGCATCTGGAGCTCGCCAGTTAACAGGGAGTCTTCAACATCCTGTCGTTCATTACTATTGAGCGTCGAGTTTAAAAAAGCCGCCTTGACGCCTTGTTGTTTGAGCGCATCGACCTGATCCTGCATTAATGCAATCAAGGGGGAAACCACTACGCCTACGCCGTCTCTGATCAATGACGGTATTTGATAACAAAGTGATTTGCCACCTCCCGTAGGCATGAGTACAAAAGCATCGTTGCCACTTATGAGCTGATCAATGATGTCTCCCTGATTATGGCGAAATTCGCTGTAACCAAAGGTATCTTTAAGAATTTGTTTTGTTTGTTCGCTGTGGTTGTGCATTTTTTAATTTAATCAATATTCTTGTTTATTTATAGGACATCTCTATTAATTAGAGATGCCCTTATAAGAGAATACCTAACTGATAAATCATACACAAACTAGACATGCACAAAAACTTGTACTATAGCTTAGTCATAATCAATTTATTGAAAATTATTAAGAATGGCTTATAGAGCATTGGAGCAAATTAGCAAAACCTGATACCATACGGGCGTTTAAATACGCAATTCAAACCATGGATACAACCGCCATACGACAAGCCATTAAACTGTATCAACAACCAGTTGAAATGGCCGAGTTCATGTCCGTAAATGCAAGTTTGCCTTCAGGCATTACCGACTTGTTGCGATTGTGCGCTTCTGAAAAAAAACTGGAAGCCTTTTCCCTGGAGCGCGATGTCAATCCGGAAATGCTTTATAACATACTGACGCATTTCATTGAGAAAGTATTGTTTAAAGAAGGAAATACGCCCTGTAAAATACTGGGGGTAGAAAATACCCCTGTTTATAGCGACACACAGCTTGATACAGACCAGGATCAAAACCAGTCAGCTATTTATGAACTGGCGAGACAGCATTATAAACTGCTGATGAGAATCTATCACCCTGACAGAAACCGCTCTTCTTCTTCATCCTTCTACGCCAGCAAAATTTCCCGGGCTTATAACGCCGTTAAACGATCGTTCCAACAGGATTCATCTAATTCTGATGGTAAGCAGCGATGCCATGCCGAGCCTCCGCAAAGTTTTTTTCATGCAAGCCGGAAAGCTCAGAGACATCGGCATAGAACACGCAATGCTCTCTATGGTTTTGCCGCTATTTTATGCGTGATGATTATAGGCGCCATTTTCGTTAACACGCCTGATTCATCTGACCTGATCGTCAGGAATCCAGTTAAGCAGCCGCCTAATGCGCAGGCGTCTATCCAGACGCAACAGGATGCTCAAATCAAGCTGGATGACGCCGTAGAAACTGTGGCGATTCCAATCCAGACGGCTGCTTCTGATTTAATCAACCATGCGCATTTTACAACCACATCGGTTATCCATTCTTCGGGACAGGTCTCTGCAAGTAAAATGCAGGTTTTATTACATGAATTGGAAACAGCCTATGAAAAGGGTGAAGTAAACAAAATCAAACCCATTCTCGCCAATGCGCCTGAAATGCAAAATCAAAGCGACGCCACCCTGAGCGCGAAACTGGAAGCGTTGTTTAAAATCACACGGCAACGTAAAATGGTGCTATATGATTTTAACTGGCAAAATATCGCTGGAAAAATACAAGGCAAGGGAAAATTCCTGTCGCGTTTTCTTCTTTCTGGTCAGGACGAATGGCAAACTAGAACTGGCGTAGCAATCATCAAGGCCAATATTGATCACAAGCAGGTGACTATTACCCGACTGGATATGCAAGACCAGCCCGAAGAGCAGTAACAAGCAGTTAAAACGTCACGACCCAAAACACACATTGCAAAATCATCAGCATCCGACTAATCCCGCAGAAGTCTTTACAGTGGCTAACTGTAATATTTCATCCCTGCGCCAATTACTGGGCAAATATACTTTAACGCTCGAAGTGCTGGAATCAGATGAAAAGATCCCCGGCAGCTACTGGGGCGATGCGGAAGCCGGACTGATCAATGATACCGTCTATGTACGCCCGGATACGCCCATCCATTCGCTGCTACACGAAAGCTGTCACTATATCTGCATGGACAAGCAACGCCGCGCGCAACTCGATACCGACGCCGCAGGCGACTATGATGAAGAAAATGCGGTCTGCTATTTACAGATTTTGCTGGCGGACGAACTAGCAGACATGGGAAGCAATCGAATGATGCAGGATATGGATCGCTGGGGTTACACCTTTCGCCTGGGATCGGCGCAAGCCTGGTTCAGGCAAGACGCCGAAGATGCGCGACAATGGCTGCTACAACACCGCTTGATTGATGAGCGGAATACGCCCTGCTTTCGGCTACGCGATTAGCAGTAAACCCACTTTTTCATTACCATAAAAGCCACTGCTGGCCCGTTAATATTATCAGTAGGCATTAAACGCGCTTTAACAAAACCGCCGAATACACCGCTACGCCTTCGCCGCGTCCGGCAAACCCCAGCTTTTCTGTGGTGGTCGCCTTGACGCTTACCACATCCACATCGACTATCAAATCCTCAGCCAGATTGGCGCGCATGGATTCAATATGCGACGCCATTTTTGGCGCTTGCGCCACGATGGTGTTATCACAGTTTTCGAGTCTATAGGATTTCTGTCTGATCAAGCCGGCGACATGACGCAACAGGATGCGGCTGTCGATATTTTCATAGTCCTGATCCGTATCCGGGAAATGCTTGCCGATATCGCCCAGCGCCAAAGCGCCAAGCATCGCATCACAAAGCGCATGAATCAGCACATCGCCATCGGAATGCGCCAGAAATGCTTTGTCATACGCTATTTTTACGCCGCCAAGTGTAATATGATCGCCCTGGGTAAAGGCGTGAACATCGTAACCATTGCCGATGCGGTACATTTCAGCTTTGTTCCTGTTGCGGTTTTTTCCCCAGCAACCAGGATGCAAGCTCAATATCCTCTGGCTGCGTAATCTTGATGTTTTGGCTACTGCCCTCAACCAACGTTGGAGATTGACCCGTTAATTCCATGGCTGACGCTTCATCAGTAATATCAGCCCCGGCTTGCAGACCTTGTTGTAATGCGGCTCGAAGTTCGCCAAGACGAAAAAGCTGCGGGGTCAAGGCATGCCATAAATCGTCACGGCTTTCTGTTTTCTGAATGACGTTCGACTTTGGTCTGGCGCGTTTCATGGTGTCTTTGACGGGCGTCGCGAGGATGCCGCCAACTGTGTTTTGATGAGTCAATTGCAGCAGCGCATTGATATCATGCTGCGTTACACACGGTCTTGCCGCATCATGCACCATCACCCAATGTTCATCCTTTACTTGTTCAACAAATCCAAGATATTCCAGGGCGTTCAGCACCGAATCGCTACGTTCGGCTCCGCCTTCAACCGTATAAATGGGAATGTCTGGGGCTAATTTATTTGAAATTGATTTCCAGTAGGGGTCTTCTGGATGCAGGGCAACCACGATGCCTGCTGTGGCCGGATGATTGATAAAACGATCCAGCGTGTGTTCGATTACGGTTTTATCATGAATTTTATGATATTGCTTGGGTACGTCCGACTGCATCCGCTTACCAACCCCCGCGGCCGGAATCACAAGCCATACTTTTGAAAAGTCGTCAGTCATTTTTATCACTGGATTTTTGTTTATTAGACTGGTCAGGCGTCGATAACAGTTTTATGACTCTTGTATCGCCATGAGCGGTTTTATCGCTGCCTTTATCGCTATCTTTATCGCCTTTTATTTTGCTCTTTTTATCCTTTGATTCAAGCGACCGGGTTTGATCCTTGTCAGGCTCTGGCTGCAAAATCACCTCGTAAAACGTTTCACCTTTCTTTGTCATCCCCAGTTCGCTTCTGGCGCGTTCTTCTATGGCGTCATTGCCGGAGGTCAAATCATCCAGTTCAGCCTGGATTTTGCGGTTTTTTTCCTTTTGTCTTTCATTGGCTTTTTGCTGCGCGCTGATTTCCTGTTCTATGCGCCAACGATCAGGGTAGCCGCCATTGCCAACCCACAGGCCAACTAATAACAAAATAAGCAGAACACTAAAAAGGAGCAGCAGCGCTTTCATGACTTTATGACGATGCCTAACCCGGCAAATGTTTGAAGGCTGATATGCCTGCATATACGCCCTGGTCGCCGAGCATTTCTTCAATACGCATCAACTGGTTATATTTTGCGATGCGATCGGAACGGGACAACGAGCCGGTTTTGATTTGCGCCGTACTGGTTCCTACGGCCAGATCAGCAATGGTAGTGTCTTCGGTTTCGCCCGAGCGATGAGACACTACAGCTGTGTAATTGGCCTCATGCGCCATCTGGATTGCTTGCAGCGTTTCAGAAAGGGTGCCGATCTGGTTAAATTTGATCAGGATCGAATTGGCGATGCCCTTATCAATGCCTTCCTGAAAGATTTTCGGATTGGTGACATACAGGTCATCCCCGACCAGCTGGATGCGTTTGCTGAGTCGCTCAGTCATCATTGCCCAGCCATCCCAGTCTGCTTCGTCCAGACCGTCCTCAATGGTGATAATGGGGTATTGGTCAACCCAGGCCGATAAATAATCGACCATGCCTTCTGCGTCAAATGTCTTATCTTCGGAAGCCAGTACATATTGACCATTTTTGTAGTATTCCGAAGCAGCGCAATCCAGCCCCAGATAGATATCCTTGCCCGCCGTGTAACCCGCTTTTTCGATGGCTACCAGTATCACTTCAATAGCGGCTTCATTGGATGGCAAATCAGGCGCGAAACCGCCCTCGTCGCCAACCGCTGTATTCAAGCCTTTCTTGGCAAGCACTGATTTTAAATTATGGAAGACTTCCGCGCCATATCGTACAGCGTCAGCCATACTGGGCGCTCCAACGGGAACGATCATGAATTCCTGCATGTCCACGCTATTATCGGCATGTTCGCCGCCGTTAATGATATTCATCATCGGCACAGGCAATTTATACTGATCCGAAGCATTATTCGCAAGATGTTGACCGATATACTGAAACAGCGCCATGTCGTTATCCCTGGCAGCCGCGTGCGCCGCTGCAAGCGATACGGACAATATTGCATTGGCGCCGAGTCGACTTTTGTTCTCGCTGCCATCCAGCTCAATCATTGCCGCATCAATGGCGTTTTGGTCATTGGCGTCCATCCCGACTACTTTATCTGCGAGTTCGCCATTCACATTGCCTACCGCCTTTAGAACTCCCTTGCCCATAAAGCGGCTGCTATCGCCATCGCGCAATTCAATCGCCTCGCGCGCGCCCGTTGAAGCGCCGGAAGGGACAATCGCTCTGCCCATGACGCCAGTGGAAAGCATCACATCTGCTTCTACCGTAGGATTTCCACGCGAGTCTATTACTTCACGCGCTTTTATATTTACTATTTCAGACATTTTAAAATTTCCCGCTATCTAGTTAATTGCTTATCTTGTTTGACAATTCTGGTTTAAGTTTCAGTGAATTATCATCTTGGCGTTTCATCTTGGTGTTTTCATGCTACAGGGTGTTTTCCAGAAATGGTTGAGACTTGACAGCCTGGTCAATTGTTAACAGGGTTTCAAGTAATTCGCGCATTCTTCCGGTAGGCCAGGAGTTCGGGCCATCGCTCAATGCTTCATCGGGTTTAGGGTGTGATTCCATAAAAATACCCGCGATGCCAGCCGCCATCGCGGCGCGCGCCAGAACCGGCACATGCTGACGCTCCCCGCCGGAACAGGATCCCTGGCCGCCCGGCAACTGCACCGAGTGAGTGGCGTCAAAAACGACCGGACAACCCGTATCGCGCATGGTCGCCAGACCACGCATATCTGACACCAGATTGTTGTAGCCGAAAGTATAACCGCGTTCACACACCATAATTTGTTCATTACCCGTCGCTCTGGCTTTATCCACTACATTTTTCATGTCCCAGGGAGCAAGGAACTGGCCTTTTTTAATATTCAACGGGATTCCCTGACGCGCAGCGTTCTGAATAAAATTGGTTTGACGACATAAAAACGCCGGTGTTTGCATCACGTCAACGACTGAAGCCACTTCATCCAGCGGCGTGTCTTCATGAATATCGGTCAATACCGGGACGCCAATATCCAGTTTGACTTTTTCCAGTATTCGCAAACCCTCTTCCATGCCTGGCCCTCGAAAACTGGCGTGCGATGAACGATTGGCCTTATCAAATGAAGCCTTGAAAATATAGGGAATGCCCAATTCGTCGGTGAGACCTTTTAGCGTCTCAGCTATTTCCAGAGTGAGCTTTTCTGTTTCGACCACACAGGGACCGGATATCAAAAAAAATGGCTGATCCTGACCTGCTTCAAAATGACATAATTTCATGGTTTCTCACTCATGGTTCTGTGATTTATAAGGTAATTACGACTGTTTTTTTGCTGCATGATAATCCAGCGCCGCCTGGATATAGCCTGTAAACAAGGGATGGCCGGTTCGAGGTCGTGACGTGAATTCCGGGTGGAACTGGCAGCCCAAAAACCAGGGATGATCTGGTATTTCCACCACTTCGACGAGGCTTTCATCCGCTGAGACGCCGGAAATAACCAAGCCCTTTTTCTGTAACAGATCGCGATAGTTATTGTTGAATTCATAACGGTGACGATGTCGTTCTATAATCAAGTCCTCACCATAGGTATCGCGGGCCAGTGTTCCTGTACGAAGCTTACAGGGCTGACCGCCGAGACGCATGGTGCCGCCCATATCGGAATCCTTATCGCGTTTTTCGATTTTACCTTCGTCTGTTTTCCATTCTGTAATCAGACCAATGACCGGATCAGGCGCATCGCCAACAAACTCGGTGCTATGCGCATGCTCCAGCCCCGCTACATGGCGCGCAAACTCAATCACGGCCAGTTGCATGCCCAGACAAATACCCAGATAAGGCACCTTGTTTTCACGGGCGTATTGAATGGCGCTGATCTTGCCTTCCACGCCGCGCATGCCAAAACCGCCCGGCACCAGAATAGCGTCAGCGTTTTTGAGTAGATCAACCCCATCGCTTTCAATTTGTTCCGAATCTATATAGACGATCTTCACCTTGGAATGGGTCTGGATGCCCGCATGGCTCAGTGCTTCATTCAGCGATTTGTAGGATTCTGTGAGATCGGTGTATTTGCCCACCATCACAATGGTGACTTCGGATCGCGGGAATTCCATTTCCTTGATGACCCGCTCCCAGTCTGATAAATCAGCAGGCGGAAGATTATCCAGTTTAAGGTAATCCGCAACAATCTGGTCGAGATTCTGTGAATTCAGCCAGAGCGGAATTTTGTAGATATTGTCCATATCCAGCGCCGGGATAACCGCCTGCTCGGGCACATTGGTAAACAGCGCAATCTTCTTGCGCTCATTATCCGGTATGGGGCGTTCGCTACGACACAGCAGCACATGCGGTTGAATGCCAATGGAGCGCAACTCCTTGACCGAATGCTGGGTCGGCTTGGTCTTGAGTTCGCCGGCAGCGGCGATATAAGGCACCAGTGTCAGGTGCATAAACAAGGCGTTGTTGCCTTCTTCCACGCCCATTTGACGCAGCGCCTCCATGAACGGTAGCGATTCGATATCGCCCACCGTGCCGCCAACCTCGACCATGGCGATGTCATACCCTTCTGCGCCAGCGCGTACGGAACGCTTGATTTCATCGGTAATGTGTGGAATCACCTGAACAGTCGCGCCCAGATATTCTCCGCGGCGTTCCTTGCGGATCACATTCTGATAAATGCGGCCGGTGGTGAAATTATTCAGCTGGTTGGCGGTAAAATTGACAAAACGCTCATAATGACCCAGATCCAGATCGGTTTCTGCGCCATCTTCTGTGACAAATACTTCGCCATGTTGAAACGGACTCATGGTGCCTGGATCGACATTAATGTAGGGATCCAGTTTCATCATGGTGACCTTGAGTCCGCGCGCTTCGAGTATGGTGCCCAGCGAAGCCGCCGCAATGCCTTTTCCCAGAGATGACACCACGCCGCCAGTGATGAAAATGTATCGAGTCATAATCTGTATAGTCTTTATCCGGTCGTAAAATAAGCCGTTGCTGGCAGTTAAGTATTTGATAAAAAATAATCCCGAATCGTATCATACCGATCTGGGTGTAAACAGTGAATTTATGAATTCTGTCTATTCACTTTCCAGACGACTTACATTGCGGTAACCCTGAGGCAGTAATTTACCGCGTTGACCGCGTTTCCCCTGGTATTCGACAATTTCCGCGCCCTGGATGGTTTTGTGTTTTTTGCCCGCATGAACGATCAGTTTTTCATCCTGCGCCAATGCAATCATGGATACCACATGCTCCTCGCCCGATTTCAGTCGTTTAGCCGGAATATTGATGATCTTGTTGCCCTTGCCGCGCGCCAGTTGGGGCAATTCACTGGAGTGAATGATCAGTAAATAACCCGCCGATGTTACCGCCGCAACAAAACCATTCTCAAGGTCGCTAACTGGCGACGGGCAAATCAGGCTTGCGCCCGCCGGGATTGTGACAGTCGCCTTGCCTGCCTTGGCGCGACTCTGCATGTCTTTGAACTGACATAAAAAACCATAACCGAAGGAGCTGCCAAGCAAAAAGAACTGCTCGTTGTTTGCCATGATGACCGCCTTGAAACTGGCGCCCTGCGGCGGCGAGAAACGTCCGCTCAAAGGATCGCCCTGACCCCGCGCCGAAGGCAGTGTGTGCGCCATCAGGGTATAACTGCGGCCCGTACTATCGAGCAGCACTGCCGGTTGGTTGGAGCGCCCATGCGCAGCGGACTGGAATTTATCGCCCTGCTTGTAGTTCAGTGAATGTGGATCAATTTCATGGCCTTTTGCGGCGCGAATCCAGCCCATTTCGGACAGTATTACGGTCACTGGCTCGGAAGGTATCAATGCGGTTTCATCCAGCACTTGCGACGCCTCTCGCACAACGATGGGCGAGCGCCGCTCGTCGCCGTATTTTTCGGCGTCTTCCTTGAGTTCCTTGCGTATCAAGGCAGTCAGTTTGCGCGGTGAATCAAGCAAGCCCTGTAGTTCATCGCGCTCGCGAATCAGTTCCTCCTGCTCCGTGCGAATTTGCATTTCTTCAAGCTTGGCCAGATTGCGCAAACGTAAATTAAGCACCGCTTCCGCCTGAATGTCGCTGATGCCAAAACGCCCCATCAGAATCGGTTTTGGCTCATCGTTTTCGCGGATAATGCGTATCACCTCGTCAATATTAAGATGTGCGATCAACAAGCCTTCCAGAATATGCAATCGATCCTGAACCTTGCCCAGACGCCATTCTATGCGTCGCGTCACAGTGGTTCGGCGGAATTCCAGCCATTCTTTAAGCACTTTCCTGAGGTTTTTGACCTGCGGCTTGCCGTCGACGCCAATCATATTCATGTTGACGCGGTAATTACGCTCAAGATCGGTGCTGGCGAAAAGATGGGACATCAGTTGTTTGACATCCACGCGGTTGGAGCGCGGCGTGATCACCAGTCGGGTCGGGTTTTCATGATCCGACTCGTCCCTCAGGTCGGCCACCATGGGCAACTTTTTGGCGCGCATCTGGGTCGCTATCTGTTCCATGATCTTGCCGCCGGACGCCTGAAACGGCAGCGCCGTAATGATGATGTCGCCCTCCTCCTTCTCCCAGACGGCGCGCATTTTTATGCTGCCCCTGCCGGTCTCATAGACTCTGAGAATTTCTTCGGAAGAGCTGATGATTTCGGCATCGGTCGGATAATCTGGCCCCTTGATGAATTCACTAAGCTCTTCTATGGTAGACGACGGTTTTTTAAGTAATTGCAGGCAGGCGTCCACTACTTCATTCAGGTTGTGCGGCGGTATATCGGTCGCCATACCCACTGCAATGCCGGAACCGCCGTTGAGCAGCACATTCGGCAGGCGCGCGGGCAACAAGGCCGGTTCCTTCAAGGTTCCGTCGAAATTATCCACCCAGTCTACCGTGCCTTGCCCAAGCTCCTGGAGCAGCACTTTGGCGTAAGGCGTGAGACGCGATTCGGTGTAGCGCATCGCGGCAAACGATTTCGGATCATCTTGCGAACCCCAGTTGCCTTGCCCATCCACCAGGGGATAACGATAAGAAAACGGCTGCGCCATGAGCACCATCGCTTCGTAACAGGCCGAATCGCCATGTGGATGAAATTTACCCAGAACGTCGCCCACGGTGCGCGCCGATTTTTTGTGCTTTGAGGCCGCCGACAAACCCAGCTCGGACATGGCGTATACGATGCGTCGCTGCACCGGTTTAAGGCCATCCCCGATATTCGGCAGGGCGCGATCCAGAATGACATACATCGAATAATCGAGATAGGCTTTTTCGGTGTAGACTTCCAGAGGCAGACTTTCGGTGGCATCGCCACTGCCGCCATTATTGCCATTGCCGTGATTATTTCCGTCCAGCAAATCCAGTTGAGTATCTTCGCTCATGCTTATTTTATCTTATTGTTTCCAGTTTTTAGAAAAAGCCCTAAGGTGCTCCTGACCGGATTCATCCAGCACCTTGCGCAGCAAGTCATATTCCATGACCAGTTCTTCCCGATCCAGTTCCCCACGCATCAACTGATAACGCAGATAAACCAGATAGGTGTTGAGCACATCGGATTCACAATAGTTGCGAATGCCCTGTATATCGCCTGCCTGAAAATGACGCCACACATGGGAACCATCCATGCCGTTTTTTCCGGGAAATCCCAATAGTGTAGCGATATGATCCAGCGGGGCGCTCGCGCGGCGATTATAACTGGCCAGCACATCCATCAAATCGGTATGACGATCATGATAACGGCTCAGGTAGTTATCATAACGAAAGGCGTTATTGTGTTCGCCTTTCTCCCAGTAACCAGGTGCGCTGACGCTGTTCTTGAGTGTGCGGTAATGTATCACCGGTAGATCAAACCCCGAACCATTCCATGAAACCAGCGTCGGTGTGCGTTTTTCGATCTGTTCAAAAAACAAGGTCAGCAATTCGGCTTCGCTGCTTTCAGGATTGCCCAGCGAGTGTACTGAAACCTGGCGTCCCATATCATCGCCCATGCCTCGGTAAACCACCGAAATAGCGGCAATCCGGTGCAAATGCAATGGTAAAAAATCGGAACCGTTTTTCTGTTTGACGATATGAAACATGGCCTTGGCTGTACTATTGTCATCAAGACCCTGCAAATCAAAAATCTGTTGACCGCCTTCAATATCGGGGATGGTTTCAATATCAAAAACCAATACATTCATGCCTGTCACCTGTTGTCGCCTAAAATGTCGCCTATGAGTTTGTCAGTGTTTCAAGAAGGAAACACGCCCGTTGAAATATAGCGGTCGCCGCGGTCGCATATAATTGTCACTATGGTGGCGTTCTCCAATTCGCTGGACAGCTCTAGCGCGGCGGCAACCGCCCCGCCTGAAGAAACGCCGCAGAAAATGCCTTCCTGTTGTGCAAGTGCGCGCATGGTGGATTCAGATTGCGACTGGGTAATGTCGATTTCGCGGTCAACCAGCGAAGCGTCGAATATCTCGGGCAGGTATTCATCCGACCAGCGACGAATGCCCGGAATCGCCTCTTCATTGGTTTTAGGCTGAACGCCTATGATTTTTACATTGGCTGTCTGCTCTTTCAGAAAACGCGCAACGCCGGTGATGGTGCCGGTGGTGCCCATGGCGCTTACAAAATGGGTGATTTCGCCTTTGGTGTCGCGCCAGATTTCCGGGCCGGTGCCATGGTAATGCGCCAGGGGATTATCCTGATTGGCAAATTGATTCAGTAGATAACCCTTACCTTCGCGGTAAAGTTGTTGCGCGAGGTCGCGCGCGCCTTCCATACCGCCCTGTTCCTTTGTAACCAGTAATAATTCCGCGCCATAGGCTTTCATGGAAGCGCGTCGTTCGGCGCTCATGGAATCCGGCATGATCAGCAGCATTTTATAACCGCGTATCGCCGCCACCATCGCCAGCGCAATGCCGGTATTGCCGCTGGTTGCTTCGATTAATGTGTCGCCAGGTTTGATATCGCCGCGTTTTTCAGCCTGCAGAACCATACTCAAGGCGGCGCGATCCTTGACCGAACCAGCCGGGTTGTTGCCTTCGAGTTTGACCAGGATGGTGTTGCTGCTGTTTCCGGGCAAGCGCTGTAGACGCACCAGGGGCGTATTGCCAATACAACTTTCGATGGTTCTATAGCTGGACGTTTGGCTCATTTTCAATTCCTGTCGCCTTCCAGAATCACGTAGGCGACTGCGTAATTCAGCTCATCGCTTAATGAAATATGCAATGAATTAACGCCCATTTCATCGGCGATAGATCGTGTTTTGCCATGCAAGGTCAGTATTGGCTGTCCATTGTCATTATTACCAACTTCAATATCATGGAACGAAACTCCTTGGGAAATACCTGTTCCCAGCGCCTTGGCAAGCGCTTCTTTGGCGCAGAATCGTTTGGCGAGATAATATTTATGCGACTTGATTTCGTTGAACACCGATAATTCATTATCATGTAAAATACGCGCTGGAAATTCTTTCGGGTATTTTTTTAAAAGACGTTTTATCCGGGATATTTTAACCAGATCCGTACCAACTCCTATAATAGCCATCGTTTATTTAACACCTCTCGCTTCATTGATGATTTCAAGCATTTGCCGGGTCGCCCGGTGTATTCCCACAAAAATGGCGCGCGACACGATTGAGTGTCCAATATTGAGTTCGCGTATCTCCGCTATTGCGGCGATAGCGGCGGTATTGGCGTAATCCAGTCCATGGCCGGCGTTGACCTGTATGCCCAGATCACGAGCAAAATCAGTCGCATCCTTGATTCGCTCCAGTTCGCGCAATTGTTGATCGCCGCTTGCATTGGCGTAGGTTCCAGTATGTAATTCGATCACGGGCGCGCCGATATCCGGGACGCGTCTGATCTGTTCAATATCCGGTTCAATAAACAACGATACGCGAATACCTTGAACAGCGAGACGCGTTGTGGCTTCCTTGATGCGTTTAAACTGTCCAATCACATCCAGACCGCCCTCGGTGGTAAGCTCTTCGCGTTTCTCCGGCACCACGCAGGCGTCATCAGGAATCACATCACAGGCGATGCCGACCATTTCATCAGTCGCCGCCAGTTCCAGATTCATTCGTCCCTGGCATTGTTTGCGGATATCATACACATCCTTGTCCTGGATATGGCGACGATCTTCGCGCAAATGAATCGTGATGGCCTGTGCGCCAGCCTGTTCCACCAGTGAAGCGGCTTCCAGCAAATCAGGGTAAGGCGTTCCTCTGGCCTGGCGCAAGGTGGCGATATGGTCGATATTGACGCCAAGTTCAATAGTGGGTTGTGGTGTGTGCGGCATATCAGAATCTCAATAATTTGCGTGCGTTGATGGGGCGTGGAGCCAAACGGCTAAAAACCTGATCCAGAAAACGTCTCAGCTCGCGCCAATGCGATTCTTGCATATTCTGAATATCTTGCAAGGCTAAAAGTAACTCACCGGACAATAATATTTTCGACTGGGCATGTTGTTGGTTCGACGGCTCTTCTGCGTTAGCTGGAATCAGGCCTGTTTCTGTATTAAAAAGATAAGCTTGCCGTAACTGAATCGCATCTTTATCCATCGCCAGCGGATACCCAAGAGCAGCCAGTAAATAGACCTCAAAGCGCATCAAAATCTGGCGATTAAGTTGTGGATCAGCCAGCTTGTGCAAGGTGATTTTGTAGGCTGAAAACAACTCTGGCATAGCGACATGCGGATGCGTCAACAATAAGAGCAACTCATTCAAATATAATCCTAGCATCATTTCCGAGGCGGGAATGTGATGACGTCCGCGCTCATCGGCTGAAGTGAGCGTTTGCATTTCACCCCTGCCAATCCATTGACAGTGCAAATAGCGAAATGGCTCCAGCATCCCCTTGAGTATTTTACCGCGTTTTTTGGCGGGCCTGGCGATACAGCAAATCCGGCCAAAATCTTCACTGAACAACTCCAGGATGACGCTGGCGTCGCGAAAGGGTCGGCTATTCAGGATATAGGCAAAAGAATCGGGCATTAAAGCTCCCGGTTAGAAATTATTCCCAACTCATTTAAATGACGTGGGTTATTCTGCCAGTTTTCTTCAACTTTAACCCATTGCTTTAGCATGACCTTTTTCATCAGGAAATCTTCCAGCGAATGACGCGCCGCCTGTCCAATGCGTTTCAGCGTTTCGCCTTTCTTGCCGATAATAATGCCCTTCTGGTTTTTGCGGTCTGTCCAGATCACTGCCTCAATGGTGACCAGATTGTCCGTTTCCTCGAATTTTTCAATCTCAACAGCCGTGGTGTAAGGAAGTTCTTCGTGCAGATTGCGCACCAGTTGCTCGCGAATCAATTCAGCGCAAATAAATCGCACTGATTTGTCTGTAATATGATCTTCGGGATAAATGAATTCAGACTCCGGTAAAACCTTGAGCAGCGCATCAATCAAGACATCGGTATTGATTCCTTTACTGGCGGATACCGGAATGATTTCTGCAAATTGATGCTTATCGCCAACTTCTTTCAGATAGGGAAATAATCGTTCCTTTTCCTTGATGCGGTCTACCTTGTTAATCAGTAAAAAAACCGGCCTGTTGACATGCTGCAAACGTTTCAGTACAAAATCATCCTCTGCAGTCCACTTGAGCGCCTCGACCATCATGATAATGGCGTCCACGTCTTCAACAGCCGCAACTGCTTCACTGTTGAGCGTACGATTCAATAGATTTCCGGAATTCTGATGAATGCCCGGCGTATCCGTAAAGATGATCTGAAAATCCGGTTTTTCCGGATGTCCGGTCTGTGTGACTATGCCGCGGATATTGGTGCGCGTGGTTTGCGGCTTATTGGCAATAGCGGATAATTTGTAGCCAACAAGGTGATTCAGCAGGGTTGATTTACCCACATTGGGTCTGCCGATAATGGAGACGGTGCCGCAACGTGACATAGCCGCCGGTTTTAACGACTCTGTTTTTGTATCACTCACGCCGAGCCGCTCCGTTTCTTTTTTTTCTGCCTTGCAAACAACTCAAGCAGTTGAGCATAGGCGTTTTGAGCAGATTGTTGCTCAGCCTTACGACGACTACTGGCAACGCCTTGAGTCTGAATGCCGAGTTCGGCAATCACGCATTCAGCGGTGAACACCTGCTTGTGTGCATCGCCGGTGGCGCTCAGCAAATGGTATTTGGGTATTTCATAACGTCGCGATTGCAGTGCTTCCTGTAGTCGGCTCTTTGGGTCTTTCAAGTCATTTTCAGAAGGCAGGTTTTCCAGTCGATTGGTATAAACGGCAAGGATAAAGTCTTTGGCTGCATCCATGCCCTTTTCAAGGAATACGCTGGCGATAACGGCTTCCAGCGCATCGGATAAAATGGATTTTCGGCGAAAACCACCGCTTTTAAGCTCGCCCGCGCCCAAACGTAAAAAATCGCCCAGCGATAGTTCATTGGCGATTTCCGCGAGGGTGTTTTCATTCACCAGAGAGGCGCGTAGACGGGAAAGATAGCCTTCTGAGGCCTTCGGCATGCGCTTGTAAAGGGCGTCGGTTATGACGACGCCCAGTACGCTGTCGCCCAGGAATTCCATGCGTTCATTATGCTTGCTACTGGCGCTGCGGTGCGTCAGCGCCTGAACGAAAATATCACTGGCCATGTGATCGCGGCCCAGCAATTCGACCAGTTTGTTTGGCAAGATGCTTCCCTTGTAATGCTACGTAGAAACGCCTAGTTTATCATTTATTGTTCACTTCGCCCATGATAACTGAATGTTTGAAGTCAATCAGAAAAGACAGGTTCCCTATCCACTTTACAGGGACTTGATAATGCACGCTGAGTTGTTGACGGTTTTTACCCTTCTTCAATTTCTTCAGTGTAAATGGGTTCTTGATTTTTTTTGATTTATCGCGACTGCCATAATAGGCTTCTTCAAGGCCATACAGGTTATTGATGTTCAGGTGCTTCTCAACCTTGCTAAACACCTGGCGCTTGTTCATCTTCTTTGCATTCGGCTCTGAAGCAATATTACGCATGAATTTCTGCACATTGTAATCCTGTACATAATAAGGCGCGACTTTTATCACCGCGCTTGCGATCAGTAGTCCGAAACCGGCGACAATCATCCAGCTTATAAAGGTTGCGCCGCCCTGTTTTTTTGGATTATGAAGGGTGTTTTTCAACGGTTTTAAGGTCATTTCATGGTTCAACATGATGCTTCTCTTATTTTAATTATTATTAATAATGGTTTTG
>JANTHA010000001.1 GCA_024762625.1 Thiotrichaceae bacterium | reverse complement strand
ATAATAACTCCGATAAAACCACAAACCCAACATAGAGTCGGTTAATCGGACACCAAAGGATAGGTATTCAGAGACAGTTATTCGGTAAGTGTCATCAGTTTTAATTCCGCTAGATTTATCCTTGATGACTTAGTAGACCTGATGCTGGTTTTTCTGAAACTGATGGAGACTATTATGCATACAAATCAAGTAATCCCCGATTTTCTCGCCAGAACAGAAGGCCTCGTCGTTAGCGATCAGCCTATAGTAAACCCCGAATATGGTTATTGCTTACTCAAGCTTGATAGAATCAACAGCCCTTCCGAGCATATAACTTTAGAACAAACACCGGACCAGATCGAAATTCCCAGGCAACTCAGAAATCCCGGAAATTTTAGAAATCCCCAAAATCTTGGAAATAAAGCACGATCGAAAACAACTGCAACGACTACTACCCGAAAAAAACCGGAGCCTAAAAAAAAGGCAGCTTCACCGGTAAAATCAAAGGTAAATTCAAAGACAAATTCAAAGACAAATTCAAAGACTAATAAAATACCGCGTAAGGAACTGGATGCGATTCAGCTTTACCTCAAGGAGATTGAATTTTCTCCATTGCTAACGCCAGAAGAGGAAGTTAAATACGGGCGATTAGCCCGGCAAGGCGATCCGGAAGGACGTAAACGAATGATCGTGTGTAATTTGCGACTGGTGGTTAAAATTTCCAGGCGTTATTTGAACCGCGGCTTACCACTCCCGGATTTGATTGAAGAAGGCAATCTGGGTTTGATTCATGCGGTTGAAAAATTTGACCCGGAAAAGGGATTCCGCTTTTCAACCTATGCGACCTGGTGGATTCGACAAAATATTGAACGCGCTCTGATGAATCAAACGCGCACCATACGTCTGCCTATTCATATTAATAAGGAAATTAACCAGTATTACCGTAAAATGCGGGAGCTTACCCAGAAATATGGTGAGGAGCCGACCTTGGCGGATGTTGCGGAAGCTTTGGATAAACCCGTAGAAAAATTGCAAAAATTACTAAACTATAGTGAGCGCGTAAGTTCGCTGGATATCAATATTGGCAATGAAAACAATAATTCATTGGTTAATTTTGTATCCGAGGAAAACGAAAACGCTCCGGATAAAGCCATTAATGATGAAGTTGTACATGATTCGGTTGAAAACTGGCTTAATCAGTTAGAACCAAAGCAGCAAGAAGTCATTGTAAGGCGCTTTGGATTGCATGGTCATGATAATTCCACCCTCGCGCAAGTCGGGGAAGAACTGGGTTTGACGCGTGAACGCGTTCGTCAGATTCAAATGGATGCGCTGAGGCGTTTACGGCGTATTCTGGAAAATCAGGGCTTTTCAGGCGATTCCTTACTCGGACAACTTTAACGGATCATTGGTTTGCCTTTTTTAGAAAAGTTTTATTAGCTGCACATGTAACCAGTCGTTGCTTGAGTTATTGACAGTCAGTAATCCACGCTATTAATCCAAAAAAAGCGCCGCGACGACTGTTCTGCCTTCCGCCATGATAATATTAAAGGTGCGGCAAGCCGCCGGGGTGTCCATTATTTCAAAACCAATATTCCCTTGCGACAGTCGTTTTAACACGGACTTGTCGGGAAAAATCTGTTTTTCGCCTGTTCCAAGTAAAATCACCTCTGCGCCCAGTTGATAGAGCGCATCAAGATGATCGGCTCTGAGATCGCCATAGCATTCTGGCCCCCAGTCGGCAATCAATTCCATTGGCGACAAAATTAACGATTGAGTATGTAAACGGCCATTAATTCCAATGCCGCTTTGATCGTAAGCGGTGATTTTATAACGTGCTGAGTTGTGGTCTTCGGCGAATTTCATGGTCTGGGTATCTATAATAATTTCTTTAAATTATGACACAAAATCATCATAATCCTAAAATCCTTAGTTGAGCAGGCTTGAGTGTGCGGCTGTGGTGGTGCAGGTCAACGACTACAGGGATGTAGGAGGTAGAGCGACGCTTGGAGCCAAAGCCGAGGCGTAACTGCGCGGAATGTTGTTGCACCATGCCAATAATGTTCCCTTTCAAGCAGTTACAACGCAGGCATGCGCCATCACAGTTGTGCAATCCAGCCTGAAGCGACTTTACCCTGTGAGTGAAGCAGATAAAGGCGCTATTTATTTTAAAAATTATAAGTTTATTTTCCTATATAGCATTCAACTGAGGAATTTAGGATAATGAAGGCGTCTAATTTATAATCAAAAAGAACCTACTCTCATGAGCGATAACAAAAAACCACTCAATTTCATCGAAAAAATTATCGAGGACGATCTGGCGTCTGGCAGGATATCACGCTTGAAAACCCGTTTTCCACCAGAACCCAATGGCTATTTGCATATTGGACACGCCAAGTCGATTTGCCTTAATTTTGGGCTTGCGAAAAAATACAAGGGAAGCTGTAATCTGCGTTTTGATGACACCAATCCGGAAAAGGAAGATGAGGAGTTTGTCGAATCCATCAAGCAAGATGTGCAATGGCTGGGTTTCCAGTGGGAGGGCGATATTCACTTTACCTCGGACTATTTCGACCAGCTTTATGAATGGGCCATCGGGCTGATCAAGGAAGGCAAGGCTTATGTCTGCGATCTGTCGCCGGATGAAGCGCGTGAATACCGGGGCAGTCTCACGGAGCCTGGAAAAAATAGTCCTTACCGCAACCGTTCTGTCGAGGAAAACCTGGAATTGTTCGAGAAAATGCGCGCCGGTGAATTTGACGAAGGCGCTTGTTCGCTACGGGTGAAAATCGATATGGCGCACCCCAATATGCAAATGCGCGACCCGATCATTTACCGCATCAAAAAAGCGATGCATCACCAGACCGGAGACAAGTGGTGTATTTATCCGTCCTATGATTATGCGCACGGTCAGGGCGATGCGATTGAAGGCATCACCCATTCCATTTGTACGCTGGAATTTGAAGAACACCGGCCGCTGTATGACTGGTTTATTCAGAATCTACCGGTACCGTCGGAACCGCATCAGTATGAATTTTCACGGCTCAATGTCAATTACACTGTAACCAGTAAGCGCAAACTTAAGCAGCTGGTGGATGAAGGCGTAGTGAGCGGCTGGGATGATCCGCGTATGCCAACCATTTCAGGGATGAGACACCGCGGCTATACCCCTAAATCCATCCGTGATTTTGTAGAAAGCACTGGTGTGACGCGCACCGATGGGGTCGTGGATGTAAGCCAGCTGGAATTTTCTGTTCGCGAAGATTTGAATGAGAATGCGCCGCGCGCCATGTGCGTACTTAATCCACTCAAGGTAGTATTGACTAATTATCCAGAAGACAAACGTGAAACCATGACGGCGCCGGGACACCCCAATCGCGATGATTTTGCGGAGCGACTATTGCCCTTTAGTCGCGAAATCTATATCGACCGGGATGATTTTCGCGAGGAGGCAAACAAAAAATACAAGCGCCTGGTGCTTGGCAAACGGGTGCGTCTTCGCAACGCCTACATTATTGAAGCGGACGAGGCGATCAAGGATGACAGCGGCGAGATTATTGAAGTGAGGGCGCGTGTGATTGAAAACACCGTAGGAAAAAATCCCGAGGATGGGATCAAGGCAAAAGGCGTAATTCACTGGGTATGCGCAACAAACCATGTGAATTGCGAAGTGCGCCTGTATGATCGTTTGTTTACGGAGGAATTTCCGGATGCGGGCGGCAAGGATTTTATGAATTCCGTTAACCCGGAAAGCCTCAAGGTGCTCACTAACTGCAAGCTTGAAATGTCATTAAGCAAGCCAAATACCGATATCCCCTATCAGTTTGAACGAGAAGGGTATTTTTTCGTTGATCTAAAAGATAGTCGTCCTGAACATCTGATATTCAATCGCACTATCGGTTTAAGGGATACCTGGAATAAATAAGCCGAGTTTGCTTCGCTTACAAAACCATAAAAAAGCCCCGTTAACGGGGCTTTTTTATGGTTGTTATGTATGGTTGTTATGATAGTGCGCTTTATTCGTGCACTACATTGACCGCAGCAGGTCCCTTTTGCCCATCTTCAGTTTCAAAACTGACTTTCTGGCCTTCATCCAGAGATTTGTAACCATCTGTTTGAATTGAATTGTAATGAACAAATACATCATCGCCGCCGTCATCTGGCGCGATAAAACCAAATCCTTTTTTGTTGTTAAACCATTTAACAATGCCTGTAGCCATGTGTGTCATCCTCAATTAAACAATCGGCAAAATAAGAAACACAGCCGAAAAAAAACCAGCCCAGATAATAGCACATGAAAACAGGGTGTAATAATTTTTTTGAATTAGAAAATAGCGTCTGTGCATCGCCTTGACTCTTTTATTGAAGTTCAGAGGATGAATGGGCGGATTCATTCTTGGGCATCTCTATTAATTGTCTTTTCGCCCGATTTCTGTGTTGGATGAATTTCTGCGATCCTCATGTATTATTTATACTCTGCGGTTCTCGAAATCCATCCGCCTTGAACTAGAACGAAAATCCTAATTAATAGAGGTGCCCTCTTATTTGTCGCATGACTTGATTCGCGCTTCCCTATAAACTTCGGTGTTTTGATTAAGAGCTAAGAAAGCCATGGCGCGCAGAAGACATCGTAGGCAGAAACTTCCCAGGGAGCCAGTCAGAGCCAGCATTGAATCGCTCAGTCATGAAGGGCGTGGTGTTGCCCATATAGATGGAAAGGCGGTGTTTATCAGTGGCGCTTTGCCTGGCGAGGAAGTGACCTTTCTTTATACATCAAAACGACGTAGCCATGATGAGGGGCGGGTTGAGCAAGTTTTGGAAGCCTCATCAGATCGAGTACAGCCAGCATGTGAGTTTTACGCAATTTGTGGCGGTTGTTCTCTGCAACATCTAAGCGCCGAAGCCCAGATTCGTTATAAACAGACCGCCATGCTGGAGTCGTTACAGCATCTTGGCAAAGTGCAGCCGCAAGAAGTTTTTGCGCCGATTAGCGGTGATGTGTGGGCTTATCGCCGCAAGGCACGCCTCGGAGTGAAGTATGTCATTAAAAAGGATAAGGTGCTGGTGGGGTTTCGTGAGCGTCATGGCGGCTTTCTGGCGGATAGCGATTCATGCGAGGTATTGCATGGATCGGTTGGAAAGCAGCTCAAGTCGATGCAAACCCTGATTTATGGCATGACAATACGCGATCAAATACCGCAAATCGAAGTGGCGGTCGGCGATAATGCAACGGCATTGATCGTCAGGCAT
This sequence comes from Thiotrichaceae bacterium, assembly GCA_024762625.1. Taxonomy (GTDB): domain Bacteria; phylum Pseudomonadota; class Gammaproteobacteria; order Thiotrichales; family Thiotrichaceae; genus Cocleimonas. Next base: position 19,446 of record JANTHA010000001.1, on the reverse strand, counting down.
CTCAAACCCATTCCTGAAACGGATCTGAAAGTCTGGATTGAATTCGCCAAAGCGCATCAATACCAGCTTTATCTGCAACCAAAAGGACCGGAGACCGTGCATTGCGTCTGGCCTGATCAACCTGAGCTGTATTATGAGCATCCGCAATTTAATACGCGGGTGCATTTTGGCCCGCAGGATTTTATCCAGGTCAATAGCAGTATAAACAGGCAAATGGTTGCGCGCGCCGTCGAGTTGCTTGACTTGAAAGGCGATGAGCGGGTGCTTGACCTGTTTTGCGGATTGGGTAATTTCACCCTGCCGATGGCGCGCCGCGCGGCGCATGTCACCGGCGTTGAAGGCGATCAGGCGATGGTCAGGCGCGCCCGCAAAACCGCCATTGAGAATGGTATTGAAAACACGGATTATTTCGCCTGCAATCTGATGGGATCGGAGCAGGAGCTTAAATCAGAGCCCTGGTTAAAGCAGTCATACGACCGCATACTGCTGGATCCGCCGCGCTCCGGCGCGAAAGAAATCATCCCTCATCTAGGCAGGCTCAAGGCAAAGCGTATCGTTTATGTTTCCTGCCATCCGGCAACCTTGGCGCGGGACGCAGGCGAGCTGACGCATACTCATGGCTATACGCTGTTGGGCGCAGGCGTTATGGATATGTTTCCGCATACCGCGCATGTGGAATCCATTGCCGTATTTGAGTTTGTTTAATCTTTATGGCTGAAAAGATGAGGGAATTGCTGAATCAAAGTGGCGAGGTCTTCTTCCTCAACAACAATGGTTTCAGTGGAAGCATCGATATCTGTATTTAATTCTGTTGGCGTTTGTTTCTTTCTCTTATCCTGAAATTCCTCCATCCGCTGTTTATGCAGAGCAGGCTTTTGATAGGCCCGTTTGAATTTCAGCGCCGCGGCCAGTTCATGTCTGTCAAACCATAATCCATGTTGGGAACATTCATCCAGAATGATATTGGAGCGCTCCATGAAATGATAACGGTTCATTGTTGTATTGCATTCAGGACAGGGTAAATAGCGGATAGGGTGTTGTTTTAATTTGGCGTATTGATTAATCGGCTTTCCAAGTGCGGAAGTGCTGTCTAATGGTTCGTTTTGAAGCAGTTTATCGAATAATTTATGGCTGATCCAGACGCCGCCACAATCGCGACAAACATCCACAAGGTGTTTTTTGACCAGCTTGGCATGCAGTACAGAATTGCAGCGGGGACAGGCTAAAGACTTTTCTTTGGAGCGTATCGGCCGGATGGGAATGGTTAGTGACTCTCCACATTCGGTACAAAATTTTGCGCTTTCATAAGGCGCAATGCTGAAGCAGGCCGGACATCGTGAAAAAGCCAGATAAGCCTTGCAATATTCGCATTGTGAATGATCAGGGTTTACGCCTGCGCCACAATTAGGGCAATTCCATGCGCGCGCAGTGTGAGCAAGTTGGGGTATGAAAAAAGTCACGCCACAGCGACATGGAATGAACTGAGCATCCCCATTTTGTTCGGTATCATAACGAGACTGACATTGCGGACATTGAATAATCATTCAAAGATAACCGTTGAGTTGTGTTTTAACGCCGTTTGTCTTTCTATCAATAAAATAATATCGCATATCCTGCCGACTCATGATTGATTCATAAATGATTGTTATCGTAGCGCACATGATAACAAAAACGTACCGTATAGAAGACATTGTATTTACCGAACTTTCCCCGAAAAAAGGCGCTATTGAATATTTTCTAATCGACACGCTCAAGAAGCGGCGCAAAGTAACAGGTATTGCAAAACTTGGATTTAACGGCAGGATAAAATCAGTTAAAGCCGTCTATCTGCGTGAAAAACCATTGCTTGACGCACTGGTTCAGGCCGATGCGGGCCAGCAGATTACGGTGGATTTCAGCGAGTTTAATAAAACGCCTCGCACGCAACAGAAAACGGGAGGCAGACTTTCTGAAACTAAAAGAATCAAACCCTCCCGTAGACGCCATGGAGATATTTCTGCAAGCAATATCAATCAGGCCATTTACAAGGATATGCAATATAATGAAAAGCTGAAAGCGTTCGTTCCCGATTTGTCAAAAGCCGGTTTGTGGTTTGTATTCCTGTTTCTGGTGTGGATGGCGTTCATGTCAGTGAATGAGTTGGCTGATTTATTAAAATAACAACCGAGATAGTCGCAATTCACGCGTTCTAATATCGAAACTGCTTGGTAGCGTATTGTTTATTGACAATCAGAATGTTCCGTATGTCCGAAAACGGCTGAACTTGTCTGCAATGATTGCTATGTTTGTTTCATTAACAAAAACAAGAAAAGAACATGACAAAGAACATGGTAAAAACATTTACGATTCAGGATATTCTATTTAATAAAATTTCCCGTAGTTTATTTAAAACCCGGGGAACGCTTGAGTTTTTTGTGATTGATGAACTGGGCAATGAGCGCAAGGTCATCGCCATGGCGACTCTCAATTTTCAAAATAAAATTAAACAGGTCAGGGCGCTTTATCAGCGTGAAATACCGTTGGTTGCTGCGCTCAAACATGCTGATGTTAATCAAACGATCACCATAGACTTTTCAGAGTTTAATAAAACATTTGTAAGAAAACCGGCTCCCAGTTGTAAGTCAACCCACCAACCCTGTTTTGACCCAGGTTTTAACACGGTCATTCCCGATATGTCGCGACTGCCTCTGCTCATGAGTCTGGCATTGTTTGGCGCTTTTATTGTTTTTCTGGTTGCGATTTATATTTTGTAAACTGAAGTTGTGAGCTGAAGTTGTAGAATCATGAATTATAACTTCTGATAAAACGACCGGGTATCCTATAATCAAGGATATACCCAATCCAGACAAACAGTTTACATGAGCAAGATTAAACAAGACGATTTTATAAACAGCATTGCTGATGCGTTGCAATTTATCTCCTATTATCATGGCGAGGATTTTGTGCGCGCCATGACAGAGGCCTGGGAGCGAGAGCAGTCACCGGCCGCCAGGGATGCGATCACTCAAATACTGGTTAATTCACGCATGAGCGCCGAAGGCCATCGACCGATTTGTCAGGATACCGGCATTGTGGTGGTGTTCCTGGATATTGGCATGGAAGTGCAGTGGGAGGGCGCGACCATGAGCGTTGAGGACATGGTCAATGAAGGCGTCCGCCGCGCTTACCTGAATCCGGATAATATACTGCGCGCGTCGATCATGTCTGATCCTCTGGGCTCCCGAACCAATACCGGCGATAATACGCCCGCTGTGATTCATAGCCGTATTGTTCCAGGCGACAAGTTGAGCGTAAAAGTGGCGGCCAAGGGTGGCGGCTCCGAAAACAAGGCTCGTCTGGCGATGCTCAACCCCAGCGATTCGCTCTCCGACTGGGTGGTAAAAACCGTGCCGGGCATGGGCGCGGGATGGTGCCCACCGGGCGTGCTGGGCATAGGCGTTGGTGGAACCGCAGAAAAAGCGGCCTTGCTGGCGAAACGCGCCTTGTTTGAACCAATAGATATTCATGAATTGCGCGACCGGGGTCCGCAAAACCGGGTGGAAGAATTGCGCCTGGAAATACTGGACAAGGTGAATGCGCTGGGTATTGGCGCTCAGGGCGTTGGCGGCCTGACGACGGTGCTGGATGTCAAGATACTGGATTACCCCACACATGCGGCGTCCCTGCCGGTGTGCATGATTCCCAACTGCGCTGCGACGCGCCATGCCCATTTTACTCTGGATGGTTCAGGCCCGGCCGAGCTAACGCCGCCTGATTTAAGCATCTGGCCCGATATCAGCTATGAGGCGGGCGAGCAGGCCAGGCGGGTTAATCTTGATGTGCTTTCTCGTGAGGATATTCAGGACTGGAAGCCGGGCGAGGTGTTGTTGCTGTCCGGTAAAATGCTTACCGGGCGCGACGCCGCGCACAAACGCATGGCGAGTCTGCTGGATGCGGGCGAACCGCTGCCGGTTGACTTACGAGGGCGCTTTATTTATTACGTCGGGCCGGTTGATCCGGTGGACGATGAGGTTGTTGGTCCGGCTGGCCCCACCACCGCAACCCGCATGGACAAATATACCGAACAGATGCTTTCCCAGACCGGCTTGCTGGGCATGATCGGTAAGGCGGAGCGAGGCCCGGAAGCCATCGAAGCGATCAAAAGACATAAAAGTGTTTACCTTATGGCGGTGGGTGGAGCCGCCTATCTGGTTTCCAAAGCGATTATCGGCTCCAGGGTGCTGGCCTTTGAAGAACTGGGCATGGAAGCGATTTATGAATTTGACGTCAGGGATATGCCGGTTACGGTTGCAGTGGATTCAAGGGGTGAATCGGTTCACCAGAGCGGACCGGCTAAATGGCAAAAAATCATCCAGATGGAATACAGGCAAACCTGAGCCTGCAAGACGGCTAAAGGGTAACTCTATTAATTGTGCTGAATCAAGTATCAAAGCATCCTGAATATTCCCTATCCATTGTAAAAACGCTTTATAATCCAGTCCTGTTTTTATATGGGTTTTAATATTTATGACAACAATCAGGATGACCGAATACAGCCACGGCTCGGGCTGCGGTTGTAAAATTTCTCCGGCGGTGCTGGATGTGATGCTCAAAAGCCAGTTGCCGACGATAGTCGATGATGCACTGCTGGTCGGCAATAGCAGTCGCGATGATGCGGCGGTGTATGATCTGGGCAATGGTACAGCGATTATCAGCACCACCGATTTTTTCATGCCGATTGTGGATGACCCGTTTACCTTTGGGCGCATTGCGGCGACGAATGCGATTAGCGATATTTACGCGATGGGCGGCAAACCCCTGATGGCGATTGCGATTTTCGGCTGGCCGCTGGATAAACTGCCCGCCGAGGTTGGTCAGCAGGTGCTGGAAGGCGGGCGCAAAGCTTGCGCTGATGCGGGTATCGCTCTTGCTGGCGGGCATAGCATTGATGCGCCGGAGCCTATTTTCGGGCTGGCTGTTACCGGCGCTGTTGCGACCGATAAGGTCAAGCAGAACAATACCGCCAGAGCGGGAGACAGACTATACCTGACCAAGCCGCTCGGCGTCGGTATTCTGTCGACGGCGCAAAAGAAAAAAATTATCCGGCCTGAACACGCCCAGCTCGCGCCGGATTCGATGTGCAGGCTGAATAAAATTGGAACTGCGCTGTCTGAGCTGGACTGCGTGACCGCGCTCACGGATGTCACCGGTTTTGGTCTGGGCGGTCATTTGCGTGAAGTCTGTGAAGGCAGCGGTCTGGCGGCCGCCATCCAATACGATCAGTTGCCAGTATTGCCTCATGTGCTTGATTATCTGAATCAGGGCTGTTCGCCGGGCGGCGCACAACGTAATTTCGAAAGCTATGGCGATAAAATCAGCGTGATGAATCCGGAGCAGCAGGCGATTATCTGTGATCCGCAAACCAGCGGCGGCCTGCTGGTCGCGGTGGATGAGTCGGGCGAGGCCGATTTTTTGCAATGCGTGCAGGAAGCCGGGCTGGATTTGAAGCCAATCGGCGCTTTGTGTGTTGCTAACCCGGATAAGGCGTTGATCGAAGTCCGATGAACCATTTAACGCTGGACGGTTTACCGCAAGGTCAGCATCAACAGGTGGATGACCTGAAGTCGCTGTTTCTCAATGATACGCCGCTGCTGGACGTGCGCGCGCCTGTGGAATTTAAGCAGGGCGCTTTTCCGGGCGCGGTCAATATCCCGCTGATGACAGATAAGGAACGAGAAGCCGTCGGCATCAAATACAAGCAGCAGGGACAGGATGCGGCTATTTTACTGGGCGCAAAGCTGGTGACGCCCGAGCTGCAGAAACAACGTAAACAACAATGGGCTGATTTCTTTAGGCAACACCCCAACGGCGTACTGTATTGTTTTCGCGGCGGCCTGCGTTCGCAGATCAGTCAGCAATGGATTGAGGATCAGTGCGGCGTCGATTATCCCAGGGTCAAGGGCGGCTACAAGGCGATGCGCCGTTTTTTGCTGGACAGCATAGAGCGCATCGCTGCAAGTTTGCCCATCGTGATACTTGGCGGGCGCACCGGCTCGGGCAAAACCCGCGTGCTCAAGCAGTTTTCCAATGCGATTGACCTGGAAGGTCTGGCGAATCATCGCGGCTCCGCCTTCGGCCCGACCGCTACGCCGCAGCCGACCCAGATCAATTTTGAAAATGCGCTTGCGATTCAGTTGCTCAAGGCCGAACACGCTGCTTACCCCTTTGTGATTGTTGAAGATGAAGGCCGCAATATCGGCTCCATCGGGATCCCGCAAACGCTTTTCGATGCGATGCAGCAAGCGCCGATAGTGCGCCTTGATGTAGCAGATGATGAACGTAATCAAATCAGCGTCCAGGAGTATGTTCTGGATATTCACCAACAGTTCTTGGCGAAGTGCGCAGGGGAAGCGGAGGCATTTGAGCAACTCTCGAAGCATCTGCTCGGCAGCCTGGAAAAAATTCGCAAAAGACTTGGCGGAGAACGTTATAAAAAGGCCAGGGAAGCAATGCAAGGCGCGCTTCAGGACTACCGCCAAAGCGGCGCAACGGACGCATTCAGTGCATTGGTCAATCTACTTTTGCTTGATTATTATGACCCGATGTATGACTACCAGATTGCCAAAAAACAGCATCGTATCGTGTTCACCGGATCACAAAAAGATGTGATTGATTATTTAAAACGGTATACACCAGAGGAGATTCAGACATGACATCGTGTATGCAAGCCATGCAGTTTCGCCACGCCTGTAAAGCATTCGACCCGCAAAAGAAAATCCCGTCAGATGATTTTCAGAAGATCCTTGAATTCGCCCGTCTTTCACCTTCGTCATTTGGCATGGAGCCAGCGCGCTACCGGGTGATTGAAACACCCGCCTTACGCGAAAAACTGCGTGAAGCCTGCTGGAACCAGCCGCAGATTACCGAATCCAGCCATGTTGTCGTGGTTTGTGCGATCACCGAAGCGCTGCACCCGGGGTCGGCCTATGTGGAAAAAATGTTCGCCCGACGCAAGCTGTCGCCAGAAGCCACCCAGCAATACCTGGAAAAATATGCAGCGCATCACGCCAGCGAAATTGAACCCTATATGAGCCTTTACGCCTGGAGTTCAAAACAGTGCTATATCACGCTCGCCAACATGATGACGGGCGCGGCTTCGCTCGGCATTGATAGTTGCCCCATTGAGGGTTTCAGCAAAAAGGCGGTTGAGCAGGCGCTGGATATTGATACAGGAAGCGAGGAAGTTGCGGTGATTGTGACCTTTGGCTATCGCAAGGGAGAGCAAACGCCGCGCTTGAGACTGGGCGTTGAGGAACTGGTCAGCTTTTATTGATTCCGGATATGAGATATGAGGGGCTGGAATATTCAGCCTTAGACGCTATGCCTTGGACGCTATAAATCCGGCACTGCCGCACGGCCGATTGAACCGCCCGCGGCGCTGCCAATCTTGCGACCGATGCCGCCTGCAACTGCGCCACCTACTGTGCCGCCAACTACGCTTCCGGCTGCTCCTGCCGCCGCGCCAGCCGCCTTGACGGGCAGTTTGGCGACCGCGACTGCGCCGTTAACGACCTGTTGCTGTGAGCAAGCGCTTAATTGCGCTGCGGAAAAAAGCAGCGATATAAGCAATACCTTGTTTTTGTTCATGGTTTAAACCTGTTATTGATCAGTAATTTATCTGGGTAGCATAGCATGTCGAAACTGACGAAAAACTGAACGAACGCCATTCAGCTGTTATCGGTGTTCTTTTAGATGCTTCGCGAAGCGCCAGGTTTGTTATGACATTCTTTGAGTCGCCAGGTTTTCTGTTTTTTCACTGTCCAATACGCGCTATCAGCAGATAAGGCCTGAATATCAATGGGCGCAACACAGCTATGTAATAGAAGTTCAGCAAGCTTGATTTCAGCAAGTTCATTTTTATGGTAGATTGTGCTCTCTATTGAACATCCTTAATTAACTATCCTTATTTTAAACATGGCTACTACATCATCGTCATCTTCCTCTGCTGTTTCACAATCCATGTCCGTTCAGGGGAGCTGGTCTGGCAAGTTCGCCTTTATTCTCGCGGCGACCGGTTCGGCTGTCGGCTTGGGCAATATCTGGAAATTCCCTTATATAACGGGTGAAAACGGCGGCGGCGCTTTTGTGCTGGTTTATCTGTTGTGTATCGCCGCGATCGGCATCCCCATCATGATGGCGGAAATCATGCTGGGACGGCGCGGTCATCAAAATCCGGTTAATACAATGGAGAAACTCGCCCGGGAAGAGGGCGCAAGCAGCGCCTGGAAGTTGGTCGGATGGATGGGCGTTTTTGCGGGCATTATGATCTTTTCCTATTACAGCGTGATCGCGGGATGGGCCTTGTCTTATTTTGCGGATGCGCTGCGTGGTGTTTTTTCAGGCATTACCGCAGAAGGCGCTGGCAAGCATTTTAATACCTTACTGGGTTCCTGGCCAAGTCTGCTGGCCTGGCACACCTTGTTTGCGTTAATGACTATTTTAATTGTCGCAAGAGGCGTACGCGGCGGCTTGGAAAAGGCGGTCAGCATCATGATGCCCGCGCTGTTTGTGATGCTGATTTTGATGGTCGGTTACGCCATGGGCAATGGCGAATTCATGAAAGGCGTGCATTTCCTGTTTTCCCCTGATTTCAGTAAGCTTAGCGGCGCGGCGGTGCTGACCGCCATGGGCCATGCCTTCTTTACGCTGAGTTTGGGCATGGGCGCGATTATGGCGTATGGCGCGTACCTGCCAAAAAATGTATCAATAGGCGCAACCACGATTACCATTGCAATCGCTGATACGGTGGTCGCCTTACTGGCGGGGCTTGCAATTTTCCCGATAGTATTCTCTCATGGCCTGGAGGCAGGTTCAGGCCCTGGCCTGATCTTTACCACCTTGCCGATCGCCTTCGGCGACATGCCCTATAGTTCTTTATTTGCATCCATTTTCTTCTTGCTACTGGTTTTCGCGGCTCTGAGTTCCGCCATCTCGTTGATTGAACCGGCAGTCGCGCGCATCACCGAGAAAACAGCGATGTCCCGCGGCGGCGCGACCTTTCTGGTGGGTGGTTTTTCCTGGTTGCTGGGCATTGGCTCAATCCTCTCCTTTAACATGCTGAGCGAACATAAGCTGGCAGGCAAAACGTTCTTTGACTGGATGGACTATTTGACTTCAAACATCATGTTGCCGCTGGGCGGACTATTTATCGCCATCTTTGCTGGCTGGGTCATGAGCCGGAAAAGCTCTGGCGATGAGTTGTCGCTCAGTGGTTTTAGTTATTCCTTGTGGCTGTTTCTGACCCGTTTTGTAGCGCCACTTGCGGTATTGATTGTTTTATTGAAAGTATCAGGCGTACTGGATACGCTGTTTATTTAGTCCAGATCTATTGTGGTTAGCGGCGCGCCTCGCATTGCGCCGCGCCAGACAGGATCCAGCGGTTCGCCTTCGCGCCGACTTGTCATAAGCAGTAAACTGGCGGAATCCCCCACTGAGGAAATCAGTTGAGCCAACTGCGTCAAGGTGTTGTGATTGGCGTGGTGAATATCTTCGATTAGCAACAAAACGGGTGATGTTTCTGAGGCTAGTTCGATGGTTTTTGCGAGTTCCGGGATATGATCATCCGGCTTGCAGCATTGCGATGTTCCTAGCAGGCAGCTGCTTAGTTTTTTGCTTAATTGAAAATTGTCCGGGTCAACGCTATCAGCATCCTGCGATTGCATTTTTCCATGACATACCGTAAACCCATGTGATTCGGCGAGCTGATTAATTTTGGCGATCAATTCCGCTTTGCCGCTGTCCGCTTCGCTGCGAATTAAAAAACTTTGCCCGCCGATATGATCCAGTATGCCTTCAATGGCGGTTTCAATCTGATAAATTATCCGTTGTTGAATTGTGGCGTTTATTCCTGGTCGAATATTACATGCGCGGGAAGCGTTTACAGACTCTGAAATTGATGATTCTGACGATGCTGACAATTCTGCGTTCTCCCAGGCGGATAGGAGTTTTTCATAGAGCGTCTGGGTTGCGGCTTCCGGCTCGACGCCAAGTTCCTGTTGCAGAATACGCCGACAGCGTCGATACCAGCGCAGTGCGACTGCTGGGTGACCCAATCCGGAATGCGCTTTCATCAACGCCCGGTAAGCTGCTTCACGCAATGGATCAACCGCAATCAGGCGCATCGCCACGGTGATGACGGTCTCGTAATCTTTGTCGATGTCCAGCGTTTCGAGACGCCGGCTCATTATGGCTGCCGCCCTTTCGCGGTAACTGTTGCGATAGCCTTCCAGCCATTCTTCGAATAAATCGGTGTGTGGATTGCAGCCTTCCAGGAAATCGCCTTTATACAGTATGATCGCCTCATCCAGCGAGGCATTGTTTGGCGCGATGTCGGGAGAGATATCGGACGGAATACCGGGTGATGAGGTGGTCAGTTGCTCAAAACGCAGCGCATCAACCTCGATGAGTTTGCTGTCCAGCATGATCCAGTCTTTGGTTGACTCAATCGGACTATCGTTATCCGGCATGATTTTGCGTAGACCGCCGAGCGCCTGACGCAGGCTGTGGCGCGCCTGGGTTTCATCGCTGTCAGGCCACAACAGGGCGGCGAGTTTTTCCCGCTGATGCGCCTGATCGGGGTTCACTGCAAGCCAGGCCAGCAATGCTTTCGACTTGCGCGCTCTCAGCATGATTGCTTCGTCATTGCCATTGCTCAAATGGAAACCGCCGAATAACCTTAGCTTGTATTTTTGTGATCGACTCATTGCGCTGAAAATACAGATTTTTGTTTACCGACACAAGCGAGAAACCATGGCAGAAATTAAATTAGCAACTTTGACTTTTGTTTGACGCTGGCGGTTTAAAATCAGCTATAACAAACAAAAAGATCATTTTTTGAATTGTTTTTTAAGTCATTTTAAATAGTAACAGTGAGGTAATAATCATGAACATGAAAAGAATGCGCGGCGTTGTTGACCCGATTTCTCTTGGTTTTTTACTGAGCGCGTTTCTCGCCACAGCGACGTTGTCAGCTACGTCAGCTACATCTGTCGATCATAAAGTAAATCAGGCGCAACCAAAGCAAGCGCCTGTCGCAAAGGTTCAGGTCAAGGAATCTTCACAAGACGTGCTTGATTTGCTTGCGAGTAACTAATTAGCAACGACAGGAAATTCAGGCTGTTTTATTTTGGCTCCAAAGTGATTTACACTACTGGATAACGCTTTGGAGCCAAATCATGTCAAAAATCACCGCCATTATTCTTGCCGTACTGACCTTAATTGTCATTTATGGCGTCGGCATCTATAACCGTATTCTTACTTCGGATGAAAACATCAAGGCTTCCTGGTCAGAAGTGCTTAACCAGTATCAGCGTCGCGCAGACCTGATTCCCAATCTGGTCAATACGGTCAAGGGTTTTGCCAAACAGGAAAAAGATGTGTTGACCGGCGTGGTGGAAGCGCGCGCAAAGGCGAGTTCTTTCCAGGTTTCCCCGGAAATATTGAATAATGCAGCGCTGTTCCAGCAATTCAACCAGGCGCAGAACCAGCTGGGATCTGCATTGAGTCGCTTGCTGGTTACTGTAGAGCGTTATCCGGAGTTGAAATCGAACCAGAACTTTCTGGCCTTGCAAACCCAGCTTGAAGGGACGGAAAATCGCATTGCCGTCGCGCGTAAACGTTATATTGCAAAGGTTCGAGATTACAATCTGATGGTGCGTAAGTTTCCGGGCAACATCATAGCAAGTCTATCTGGTTTTAAGGCAAAACCCAATTTCAGCGTCGCCAATGAAGCTGTGATCAGCACGCCGCCCACAGTTAATTTTAATACACCTGAACCAGGCGCGAAGCCGCCTGCGAATGCGCCCAGGATAAATAACAGCCCGGTTCCTGCAACTCAGTAAACAGCAAATAATAACGTGCAGAAGTTCTTTTTCCTTGCGCTGGTTTGTTGTTTTAGCCTGATTGCCTCACTAGAAGCGGAATCCAATAGCGTAAATACGCTGACCCCGGTTCCGCAGCTTAAACAGCGCGTGACTGACCTCACAGGGACGCTGACGCCTGATCAACAGGCGCAGCTTGAGCAGGCATTGGCGCAACTTGAAAAAAACAAGGGCAGTCAGGTCGCGGTCTTGATAACGCCAACAACCCGGCCTGAGAGCATCGAAGACTACTCGCTCAGAGTGGTGGAAAACTGGAAACTGGGACGTAAAGACATAGACGATGGCGTATTGTTGTTGATCGCCAAAAATGACCACAAAATGCGCATCGAAGTCGGTTATGGGCTGGAAGGCGTGATTCCCGATATCGTTGCTGGTCGCATTATACGCGAATTTATTGCGCCAAAGTTTCGCCAGGGTGATTTTTACGGCGGCATATCTGCGGGCGTTAATCAGATTATCCGTTTAATTAATGGCGAACAATTAGCGCCGCCAACAACACGCCAGGGCAACAGCCAGAGCGACCTATTCGGCTTCATGTTTATCATGATTGCAGCGCTGATCTCCGTTTTTTCGCCATTTCTGGCCAGCATCATCGGGCGGTTGCTGACAGTCGCCGGCGTTGGTCTTGGGTCGGCCGGACTGATCTGGTTTATGACCCAGAATCTCCCTTTCGCCATTATTTCCGGTTTGTTTCTCGCTATCTGGACATTAATGGCGACAGGCTCCCGTAGCCGCAGTTATACCGATGGTGGTGGTTTTGGCGGCGGTTTTGGAGGAGGAGGCGGCTTTGGCGGTGGCGGCTTTAGTGGAGGAGGCGGCGGTTTCGGAGGCGGCGGCGCTTCGGGCGGCTGGTAATGGTATGAATATGGTATGAATATAAAACGCATCTTCAAACACCTTTTTTATCCAGGCTGGTGGTTGCGTCGGGCTTTCCCCGCGTATGAACTAGAAAAAATCGAAGCCGCCATTAAACAGTCCGAAGCCCGGCATTCGGGTGAAATCCGTTTCGCCATTGAAACTGCCTTGCCGCTCAAGGCCTTGTGGCGCGATGAATCCATGTCGGAACGTGCTCTGGAGGTGTTTTCACTGCTGCGCGTCTGGGATACTGAAAACAATAATGGCGTACTGATTTATCTGTTGCTGGCCGATCAGAGGGTAGAGATTGTGGCGGACAGGAATATCAACAAGGTGGTCGGCGAATCAGAATGGCGCCGTATCTGTGCGATGATGCAAGGCCGCTTTAAAGCTGGCCATTTTGGCGATGGCGTGCTTGAAGGGATAGAAGAAATCGGCAAGTTGCTGGAACAGCATTTTCCGTACAGGCAGAATGACAAAAATGAACTGCCGGATCGGCCAGTGATTCTATAATTGTCAGTACATCAAAACGGTAGTTCGCCGCAGGACTCCAGCCTGTCAAAAACAGCTCTGAATTGCTGCTCGATTTCGTCAAGTCGTTGTGGCGTTTCCGCTTCAAAACGAAAGGTCAGGCAGGCGCTGGTGTTGGAGCAGCGCATCAGACCCCAGCCGTCGTCGTAATCAACGCGGATGCCGTCCACCAGTGAGAGTCTGGCGCCAGGAAAATTGGCGTGCTGGATGAAGTCGTCCAGAATCGAGTTGGCCTGCCCGGGGCTGTCGCAGGCGAGTGTGAATTCGGGTGTGGAATAGCTGTCCGGAATGCTTGCAAAGACTTCGCTCGGGCTGCTTCCCTGTTGTCGGTATCTGCTCAAGGTTTCCAGCAGACGCGCCGCGACGTAAGGCCCATCATCAAAGTTGGACCAGCGGTCGCGCAGTACGATATGACCGCTGAATTCGCCGCCCATGGCGGCGTCAAGACGGGTCATGTGCATTTTCAGAATGGAATGACCACTGGCGCACATGGCGGGCTGTCCGCCGGCCTTTTGTACAAAACGTGGCAACAGGTAACTGCATTTGACGTCGAAAATGACGCGTGCGGAAGCTTGTTTCTCAAGAATCTCACGGGCCAGCAACATCATGATGCGATCCGGCCAGATAATTTTGCCTGCGGCGTCGATGGCGATCATGCGGTCGCCGTCGCCGTCAAAAGCGATGCCGAGATCAAGTTTTTTCTGTTTGACCAGATCAGCCAGCGGGCGCAAATTGTCCGGCACGGTGGGATCCGGAGAATGATTCGGGAAGCGTCCGTCCAGTTCACAGTATAATGGATAGACATCATGCCCTAGTTGTCTGAACAGGGTTTCGGAGAACAGCGAGGTTGCGCCATTGCCACAGTCAATACCAACTTTTAGCGGCTTGTCTGATAGTCGGGTTTCAATATTGTCGATAATGGCCTGCTGGTAATCGCCAATGATATTGTCATAATGCAGCAGTTTGCCTTTTTTCTCGGGAAAACCGCCAATCTTGATGTCATAGTAAAGACTTTCAATCCCAGGCCCGCTCAACGGCGCGGATTCGTAAACGATTTTTATACCGTTGTGATCCGGCGGGTTATGACTGCCAGTGACCATGACGGCGTTGGGTATCCCTAGTTTTTCGATGGAAAAATATAATGCCGGCGTTGCGACGATTCCGATGTCGGTGACTTTACAACCACAGGAAAGCATACCCTGGGTTAATTGTTCAGCAATGGCGGGGCTTGATTCGCGACCATCGCGGCCGATAATAATATGATTTGAGCCGCGTCTGTCGAGTTGGCCGCCAATGGCCTGGCCGATCAGATAGGCGTCGCCGAAATCATTGTTGAGGCACCATTCCCTGCCGATCTGTCCGCGGATATCGTAGTTGCGGAAAATAGTTTTTGAAATGTTAATTGCGTTAATGGAGGCTGACATGGTTGCCTGTTATTTGTTGCCTGCTTTTTCCTGAAAAGAACAGTTAGTTTTTGCCGGAATGCCCAAAGCCGCCTGCGCCGCGTTTACTTTCATCAAACGATTCAACGCGGTTAAGCGCGACCTGGATCACGGGCAGTATTACCAGTTGTGCGATGCGGTCGCCACATTCGATGGTGAATTCGCTATTGCCGCGATTCCAGCAGGAAATGAATAATTGCCCCTGATAGTCAGAGTCGATCAAACCAACCAGGTTTCCAAGCACAATGCCGTGTTTATGACCTAGGCCGGAGCGGGGCAGAATCGCGGCGGCAAGCCCGGGATCGGAAATATGGATCGCCAGGCCGGTTGGAATCAGCTGCGTCTCACCGGGCTTGATAGTCAGAGGTTCGTCAATGCAGGCGCGTAAATCCATGCCGGCAGAGCCTTCAGTCGCATAGGAGGGCAGGGGGATGGTGTCGCCGATGCGCCTATCCAGTATTTTGTAGTCAATACTATGATTCAATGTCGTGTCCTGTTTGAAAGCTTGAATGTGAAAAGAGTTTAAACCAGTATCGGATGGTTTGCGAAGCGTTGGCTAACAATTTGCATGATTTCTTTTGCCAATGCGCTTTTTGCTTGTTCGGGTAACGATAATTGTCCCTGATCCCAGATTATTTCAACCTGATTGGTGTCCTGATCGAATCCTTGGTTGTCTCCAACCGGATTAGCGACGATCATGTCCAGTTTTTTACGTTTCAGTTTGTCTTCGGCGTGTTTGATCAGCTTTTCGGTTTCCGCCGCAAAACCGACTGTAAACAGACTAGGGTATTGGCGGCTGACATCCGATAAAATGTCCGGGTTTTGAGTAAGCTCCAGCGTTATTTCTTGCGCCTGCTTTTTGATTTTCTGTGTGGCCTGCTGTTTCGGCGCATAGTCGGAAACGGCGGCTGTTGCGATAAAAATATCAGCTGACTGAGCCTGTTGCAGCGCTTTTTGATGCATCTCCTGTGCGGATTCCACCGCTAAGACTGTGACGCCTTGAGGAGCCTCCAGCGCCACTGGGCCGGAAATCAAGGTGACATGAGCGCCAAGATCGCGCGCGGCTTCGGCCAGCGCATATCCCATTTTTCCCGAGCTGCGATTGCTGATAAAGCGCACCGGATCAATGGCTTCCCGCGTGGGGCCAGCGGTAATCAGAACCTGTTTGTTTTCAAGCGGGTTGCTCAGCACCTTATCATCGTCACTATCATTTTCATCATCATCATCATCATCATTATTATTATTACGATTGTTTGTCGCAAACTGGCGTCGAATGATGTCAGCCAGTTCCGCGGCTTCCAGCATGCGGCCGGCGCCGCTTTCGCCACAGGCCTGTTCGCCACTGGCGGGGCCATGCAGGGTGATGCCGCGTTCTGCTAATAATTCAGCATTGGCCCGGGTTGCCGGATTTTGCCACATGATGCGGTTCATGGCGGGCGCCAGATGAAGCGGCGCTTCGCTGGCGAGACAGAGAGTTGTTGTAAGATCATCCGCAATGCCATGGGCCAGTTTGGCCATGATATTGGCGCTGGCGGGCGCGATCATGATCATATCGGCCCAGCGCGCCAGTTCAATATGACCCATGCCGGCTTCGGCGGTCGGATCAAGCAAATCGGTATGCACCGGGTTGCCGGAAAGCGCCTGCATGGTCAACGGCGTTATGAATTCACAGGCGGCTCGGCTCATGCAGACGCGCACTTCAAAGTCGTCTTTTTTGAGCTTGCGCACCAATTCGGCTGTTTTATAGGCGGCAATACCACCGCTTATCGCGATCAGGATTCGTTTTTTGTTTGCTTCTGACATAATATCAATTGTACCAAAAACAGGGTTTTATTGTTATGGCTATCAGCGACTGGGCCGAAGAAGAAAGGCCGCGCGAAAAATTATTGTTAAAAGGCGCAGAGGCGCTTTCTGATGCCGAATTGCTGGCGATTTTCTTACGCACCGGCGTAAAAGGTTTTTCTGCGGTTGATCTCGCCAGAAACCTATTATCCGAAAGCGGCGGACTGTCGCAATTACTTTCCGCCAATGAACAGCAATTTTGCCAAAGCAAAGGCGTTGGACAGGCGAAATATGTGCAGTTGCAGGCGGTGGTGGAAATGAGCCGCCGCTATTTGAGTGAAAGAATGCAGCGAGGCGATGCGCTCAACAGTGTGGATGACGTAAAAAACTATTTAAAGTCCAGCTTGCAGAAATACCCCTTTGAAGTGTTCGCCTGTCTGTTTCTGGATAATAAACACCGGGTGATCAAATACGAGGAGTTGTTTCGCGGCACCATTGATAGCTCTACGGTGCACCCGCGCGAAGTTGTGCGCCGCGCTTTGCACCATAACGCCGCCGCCATCGTACTGGCGCACAATCATCCGTCCGGCGTAGCCGAGCCGAGTCAGTCTGATCAGATGATTACGGACAAGTTGAAACATGCTTTGGGGCTGATTGATGTGCGTTTGCTTGACCATTTTATTATCGGCGATGAGGTGACTTCCTTTGCCGAGCGTGGTTTTTTGTAGCTTGCGCATTATGTAGCTTACGCGCTTTGACTCATTCTTTTATACCATGAAGCGGATAAATACATTAGCAGGACGTTATGTTTAAAAACGCCTGATGTTGTTCATGGTTAAACCTATTATTTATTTAAAATCGCAGTTAAATTTGCTTTTGGTCGGGAAATTGAGTTTGAGTACGCGCAGGGTGTCGTTCGCGAGATCTTTTTTGCCCAGCTTGTTGGCGGCGCAGATTTTTAGTTGTAATGCTTCTATCACCGCGGGCGTGCCCTGATGGTGTTGAATTGTATATTCAGCCCGGTTAAAGGCGGCGAGATAGGCGCCGCGCTTGTAATAATATTTGGCTATATTGATTTCGTTGGCGCCCAGTGAGTTTTTCAGGAAATGCAAACGTTTTTTTGCGTCGGCGGCGTACGGGCTGCCGGGATGGCGCGTTACTAACTGTGAAAAATCGTGAAAGGCTTCCTTTTGGCGGACATTATCCAGGTCGGAAAAATTACGCGGAAACACTTTGTCGATAATGCTGCCGCCGCGGGTGAAATTAATCAGCCCTCTTAAATAGAGTGCATAATCCATTTTCGGACTGCGCGGATAGAGTCGCATATAGCGGTCGATTGTGTCCAGCGCCGTGTCGGGCTCGTCAAATTTGTAATAGGCGTAGGCCTGCTCCAGTAGCGCCTGTTGCGCATAGCGACCCAATGGGTAACGCGCTTCCAGTGTTTCGTACTGTTTAATGGCTTCTTCAAAATCGGCGTGTTTCAATGAGTTTCGGGCGATGCGTAACAGCTGCTCGGCGGAAGCGGTTGAGTTTAAATCAGCGCGGCTTTTTTTCTGGCTAAACAAGGAGCAAGCCGAGAGAGAGAAAACCAATAAGGTCAGCATTGCTATTGAAGATATTCGCGTCAGTGTTCTTTTATATGTCATGTGCCGTAAGCCCGTGGTTGTAATTGGTAACTACTCAGTCTCAGTATATAAACTTATACACTGGTTTGCGCCCTTTCGTTTTGATGGCATAAAAAAGGAAAGCAAGCCGTGCAATTGATGAGATTTACTGAGTAGTTTATGTATTTTTAGTTCAGGGCGTCTTTATTAATCTTTCATTAATTCTTCATTAACTCTTCATCAATAAAGACGTTCTTAAGCATTAATTTCCTGATATTAACTGCTTTTTATGCGGCGTTATTATACAGTATAAATCAGATTTAAACATCATCCACAAAACCGCATGGAAACAGAATCCTCAACTGCAGACGAATTAATTTTCAGCGCGCCTGATGAATCACTGGGGCAGCGCCTGGATGTGGTGATTGCCGAGCTTTGTCCTCAATATTCCCGTAGCCAGTTACAGAAATGGGTTAAATCCGGCCATGTGCTGGTTAATGGAAAGACAGCAAAAACCCGCGACAAGCTGCTTGGCGGCGAGGAGATTGTGGTTAGTCCAGTATTGACGCAACAGACTCAGGATAAAGCAGAGGAAATTGCGCTGGACATTGTTTTTGAGGACGAACATATACTGGTCATTAACAAACCGGCGGGACTGGTGGTGCATCCGGGTGCGGGGAATCAAACAGGCACCCTGGTGAATGGCTTGCTGGCGCATAATGAACAGCAAAAACATTTACCCAGGGCGGGCATTGTTCATCGGCTGGACAAGGACACCACCGGATTAATGATGGTCGCCAAGACCTTGCAGGCGCATACGGCGCTGGTTAATCAGTTACAGGCGCGTCAGGTTAAGCGCGAATATCTTGCACTGGTATCGGGAGAAGTGATTGCAGGGTCAACCATAGACGCCAATATCGGTCGGCATCCGCGCGATCGAAAAAAAATGACTGTGCATCAAATCAATGGAGTGAATAGCGGCGGTAAATCAGCGATTACGCATTACCGGGTTGAACAGCGACTGCTGCAACACACCTTGCTTCGGGTGAATCTCGAAACAGGAAGAACGCATCAGATCCGGGTGCATCTGGCGTGGCGGCATATGCCCATTGTGGGCGACAGGGTGTATGGAGGACGGACAAGAGTGCCCGCCAATCTGGAAGAGTCGCTACGTGAAAAAATTCAGCGATTCCCTCGTCAAGCCTTGCATGCTACCCAATTAACAATTGAGCATCCGGCTAGCGGCGAAGTCGTTTCCTGGCAAGTCGCAATGCCTGATGACATGCAGACGCTGGTTGATTCATTGCGCGCCTC